>JAQGLQ010000029.1 GCA_028292785.1 Noviherbaspirillum sp.
CCAGCGTCCCGATCAGGTTTCCCTTGTAGCGAGTGGGGAAAGCGTGGGCTGCATCCTCCACCACATACAGGCAGTGGTTGCGCGCGAACTCGATGATCGGATCCATGTCGCATGCCAGGCCGCCGTAGTGAACCGGCATGACGGCTCTGGTGCGCGGAGTAAGCGCCGCCTCGAGCGTTTTCACGCTGAGGTTGAGCGTGGCAGGATCGACATCTGCCAGGACCGGATCGGCGCCAAGATAGCGCACCACCTCGGCTGTCGCGGTAAAGGTCAGCGTGGGAACGATCACTTCGTCGCCGGGACCGATGCCCAGCGCCTCGAGCGCAAGATGCAGGCCCGCGGTCGCGGAGTTCACCGAGATGGCCTCGGCGTCCGTGCCGAGATAGCGCGCGAACTCCTGCTCGAACCGGCGCGTGACCGGCCCGGTGGTGATCCACCCCGAACGCAGGCATTCGCTGACCGCGTTGATTTCATCGTCGTCTATTTCCGGAAGCGCGAAAGGCAGGAAGTCATCCATATTTTATGCAGTGAATGGTAAGAAATCGGGATCTCGCCTGCGCGAGGCATCAGGCGACGGCCTGCCGCTCCGTGGCCGCGAGCAGCGCCTCGGCCACACGCTCGATCGAGTCGTTATCGAGATAGGGGCCCATCGGCAGACTCATCACCTTGTGCGACATTTCCATCGCTACCGGAAGCCGCTCCGAGGAACAGAACGGTAGATACGCCGATTGCAGCGGGATCGGCACGGGATAATGAACCGCGGTCGGTATGTTCCGTCCCTTCAATGCCGCCTGCGCGCCCTGCCGGTCGTCGACGATCACGGTGTACTGGGCAAACACGCTGCTGCGATCCGGACGCTGTCGCACAGTGTCGACGCGCCGCTCGAACAGCGCGTTGTAGCGCTCGCCGATCTTGCGCCGCTGCTCCAGTTCCCACTCGAAACGTTCGAGCTTGGCGAGGACGATGGCGCATTGCAGGGTATCCATGCGCCCGCCGACGCCAACGCGTGAATGCACATAACGGCGCGACTGGCCATGCACCCGGATTTCACGCATCGCCTGCGCCAGCGCGTCATCGCTGGTGAAGATCGCGCCGCCGTCGCCATAGCAGCCGAGAGGCTTGCTGGGAAAGAAGCTGGTGCAGCCGATAGCGGAAAGGTTGCAGCTCTTCCTGCCGCGATAGGTCGCGCCAAAACTTTGCGCCGCATCTTCGATCACCGCCAGCCCATAGGTCTTCGCCACCGCGTTTATCCGGTCCATGTCGCACGGCTGCCCATACAGCGACACCGGCATGATGGCGCGCGTGCGCGCGCTAATCCGTTCCTCGAGCAGCGTCGCGTCGAGGTTGCAGGTGTCGGGTTCGATGTCCGCGAACACCGGCGTGGCGCCCAGCAGCACGATCACTTCGGCCGTGGCGATGAAAGAGAACGGCGTGGTGATGACTTCGTCGCCCGGTCCTATGCCGAGCGCCATGAGCGAGATCAGCAGGGCCTCGGTGCCCGACGCGACCGTGATGCAATGGCGCGCGCCGGTATATGCCGCGAGCCGCAGTTCAAGCTCTTCGACCTCCGGGCCCATGATGTAATGACCGTGATCGAGCACGGTCTGGATGCGTTGGTCTATGCTTGCGCGCAATGCGGCGTATTGGGATTTGAGATCGATGAATTCCATGGTAGCTGTGTCGGAAGTTGAAAAAGCACGCCTACGGCGTGGCCGGCTCGGGTTCTCTTAGTAAAGCGCAGACGCCGTCCTTCATCAGGTAGCGGTCGCCGGTATGGGGACAGGTCGCATGGCCGTTACCCTTGAGCTGCAGCGGCAGCCGCTCGCCGTGGCGGCTCATCCAGCCGATCTGCCGCGCGGGCACGCCAGCCATCATGGCGAAGGCGCCGACATCGCGGTTGACCACCGCGCCGGCGGCGACGAAGGCATGTTCGCCGATGGTGATGCCGCAGATGATCGTCGAATTCGCACCCAGCGTCGCGCCGCGCCGGATCAGCGTGCGCCGGTATTCGTCCTTGCGGGCGACAGCCGAGCGCGGGTTATAGACGTTGGTGAAAACCATGCTCGGTCCACAGAACACATCGTCCTCGATGGTGATGGCGTCATACACCGAGACATTGTTCTGGATCTTCACGTTATTGCCGATCCTGACATCGTTGCCGACATAGACATTCTGGCCGAGCGAGCATTCACTGCCGATGCGGGCGCCGCCGCACACATGGGCGAAATGCCAGATCCGCGTGCCCCCGCCGATGAGCGCGCCGTCGTCGACGATCGCACTGGGGTGGATAAAGGTTTCCATGTCAGTACTCCAGCGGAAGCGCCACGCGCTTGCCATCGCGCGCCGACAGGTAGGTCGCAATCAGGACTTCGAGCGTCTTCAGGCCCTCGCGCCCGTCGGTCTCGGGTTCGGCTTCGCCGCGCAGCACATCGATTACATTGTCGTAGTACTGTGCATGACCGAAACCGTACACCGACGACGTCTCGTAGCTCGCTTCGCGGATGCCGGCATCCTCTTCGCGCGGCGCGGCGAACTCCCAGTGCTGCACCTGGTTCAGCGCGACGCCGCCGATGCGTACCGTGCCGCATTCGCCGAGGATGGTGATGCTGCCTTCAAGGTTGCGCGGATAGGTCAACATGGTAACGTTGACTGAACCGAGCGCCCCGTTGCGCCAGCGCAGATTGAGCACGCCGGTATCCTCGACTTCGATATTGCGCTGGAGCGTCGCGGTGTACGCATGCAGGTTTTCCACCGGGCCGATCAGCCACTCCAGCAGATCGATGTAATGGCTGGCCTGGTTCATGAAGGCGCCGCCGTCGTATTCCCAGGTGCCACGCCACTTCGCGCTGTCGTAGTACTCCTGCGGACGCGTCCAGAACACGTTGAGGTTGACCATGTTGATGCGGCCGAAGCGCTTCGCTTCTATCGCTTTCTTCAGCGCCTGCAGCGTCGCGTTGCGGCGGTTCTGCTTGACCACGAACAGCCGCACACGCTCCGCGTCGCAGATCGCGACCATGCGCTTGCCGTCTTCCCATCGCGTCGCCATCGGCTTTTCGGTGATCACGTGACGGCCGGCCTTGGCTACCTCGATCGCCTGCGATGGATGCAGCCCGGAAGGCGTGGTCAGGATGACCGCGTCGGCCTTGCCGTCGGCGAGCATGTTGCCGAGGCTCGTATACGGCTTTGCGCCAGTGGCCTCGGCCGCCTGTTCGAGCGCGGCGCGGTTCACGTCGCACACGCCGACCAGTTCGCAGCGGTCGGCGTGGTGCGCGAGCGCGCTGAAATGGTTTTTTGCGATACGGCCGCAGCCAGCCAGCGCGAAGCGTATTCTGCGGTCGGTAATCACGGATGGATGATGGAGCATCTTGGCTATCTCTCCTGTCAGGACTTGACGACGTTCGGACGGCGTTCCTGGTACACGCCACGGGTATCGACGATCAGCTTCGCGTGCTTCTGTACCAAGTCGTAGTCGAATGCATTGTGGTCGGTGGCGATCAGCACCAGGTCGCAGGCGGCGAGGCTGTCCGGCGTCAGCGGCGTGCTCTGCAGATCGAAGCGGTGTTCGCGCATCTTCGGAAAAACCGGCACATGCGGATCGGAATAGGAGAGCGCGGCGCCCTTGGCGCGCAAAATCTCCATCAAGCGCACCGATGGCGACTCGCGCATGTCGTCGACATTTTTCTTGTAGGCGATCCCCAGCACCAGTATCCGGCTGCCCTTGACGGCACGGCCGCGCTGGTTCAGCGCTTCGGTTACCTTGTCCGCCACCCAGTTCGGCATGTCGCTGTTGATTTCGCCGGCAAGTTCGATGAAGCGCGTATGCAGTCCATACTGGCGCGCCTTCCACGTCAGGTAAAACGGGTCGATCGGAATGCAATGCCCGCCGAGCCCAGGTCCCGGAAAATAAGGTGTGAAGCCGAACGGCTTGGTGGCGGCGGCGTTGATTACTTCATGAATGTCGATATCCATGCGGTCGGCGATGATCTTCATCTCGTTGACCAGTCCGATGTTGACTGCGCGGTGGATGTTTTCGAGCAGCTTGGTCAATTCGGCCGCCCGCGT
>JAQGLQ010000075.1 GCA_028292785.1 Noviherbaspirillum sp.
CCAGGCTGCGGTCAAAGGCCATCGCCAAAGGATTGATCGGCGAAAACGCGGCGCAAAGCGCCGAAGAAGCGTATCAACTGGTTTTCCTGCCCGGATTCTCGACCAAGGACGTCGCCTCCAGCGTGTCCGGGCGCGGGGTCGGCATGGACGTGGTGAAGACCGCGGTCGAAAAACATCGCGGCGCGATCCGCATCGACTCCAGCCTAGGACAGGGCACACGCTTCACCATCCGCCTGCCGATCGAACTGTCGATCGTGCCCACTATGCTGGTGCATGCTTCCGGCGCCGCCCTGGCCATGCCGATGGCGGTAGTGGAACGCGTGGTTCAACTGCCGGAGCATTTCGACGCGGTCGGCGGCGCTCCCGTGCTGCGCGACCAGGGACGCCCCCTGGCCGTGCTCTCGCTGGCCGGCGTGCTCGGCTATGAACCGTCGAAGGAAAGAGTGGGCATCGTCATCGCCGCGCCGCAGCCTTACGTCCTCGCGGTCGAGGCGGTCGACGGCACGGCCGATCTGGTGATCAAGCCCCTGACGGCGCTCGCGGTGCCCGGCGTGAACGGAACCGCGCGTTCCGCCGAAGGAGAACTGGTGCTGGTAATCAGTCTTGCGTTCCTGCTGGACGGATGCCGCGCCAACAGGACAAGGCTGGCTGCCTGAGCCTGCCGTTCACGGGGGAGAAGATCTGATCTTGCTCCCCTTCTCATCTCACTTCAGCCGCCCGGTCAGCATCCAGTAGTAATCCAGCCGTTCGATCCGGATATCCTTCACCGACGCAGCCAGCTTCTTGCGCAACCCGCTGTCGGTCGGAAAGTTTTTAAGAACCTCTTGCCGCTCGCCATCCGGCAGCGTGTGAATCTGGTAAGTGTTGCCTTCCGCATCGGTGCGCGCGACGGGCGTGCTGCTGCCTTCCACATAATGATTGTCGAACAGGACGAGCAGCGCATCCTTGCCGAGCAGGCGGCGCAAGCGGGCAAGGAAGGCTTCCTGATCCTGCCGCTTCACATGCGACCACCAGAGTCCGGCAAAGCATGCGGAAAATGCCGGACGTCCCTTGACCGCCGGCTCCGGATCGAATGCATCGGCCACCGCGAATTCCACCGACTTGCCGGACCAGTCCTTGGCGCGCGCCGCGTCGATCATCGATGGATTGATATCGGTCGCCAGCACCGATGCCGCGGCAGCGGCGATGCGTTCGGTCCAGTATCCGGCCGCGCACGCGAGCTCGAGCACGCGATGGCCGCGCAGGATTTCCGGAATCCGCTCATGCAGGATCGCCAGGTCGGCCTGACGTTCCGGCTTCCGGTATGTCGCTTCGTAGGCGATGCCGCGTTTGGCGTAATAAGCGGCGAGATCCGTGTAATCGCTCATAGCTCGTACACATCCTTCTCGCCGCTCATCAACTGCTCGATCAGCTTGCGGTTCAGAGTGGGCGTCAACAATTCGATGAACGTATAGACATAGCCGCGCAGATAAGCTCCCTGCTTCAGTGCGACGCGCGACACGTTGGTGCCGAACAGGTGGCCCACCGGGATCGCGGCCAACCCTTTGTCCCGTTCCACATCGTAGGCCATGCCGGCGATAATGCCGACTCCCAGGCCGAGTTCGACATACGTTTTGATGACGTCAGCGTCGATAGCCTCCAGCAATACGTCAGGCGTCAGGCTGCGCAGCGAGAACGCATGGTCGATCTTGGCGCGGCCGGCGAAAGCGGCATCGTAGGTGATCAGCGGATAACCCGCGATGTCGTCCAGCGTCAGGTTCTTGACCTTCAGCAGCGGATGATCGGGCGGCACCACCACCATATGCTCCCACTGATAACAGGGAATCGTTATCAAGCCGCCAATATCGGCGATCGCTTCCGTGGCGATCGCCATGTCCGCCTGGTCCTTCAATACCATTTCGGCGATCTGCTTCGGATTTCCCTGTAGCAGAGACAGGCGCACCTTCGGATATTTCTGGGTGAATGCCTGTACCACCTTGGGCAGCGTGTAACGCGCCTGAGTATGCGTGGTCGCGATCGTGAAACTGCCGCTGTCCTGCGCGGCAAATTCCTTGCCCAGCCGTTTCAGTCCGTCAATTTCCTGCATGATCAGTTCGACCGATCTCAGCACCGCCCGTCCCGGTTCCGTCAGACCGCGGATGCGTTTGCCGTGACGCGTGAAGATATCGACTCCAAGTTCTTCCTCCAGTTCGATGATGGCCTTGGACACCCCGGGCTGCGAGGTGTATAGCGCCTTGGCTGCTTCGGTGAGATTGTAATTTTGCCGCACGGCTTCTCTGACGAAGCGTAGCTGATGAAGATTCATGGGACCGCCGTTCCTTTGTTATATATTCATTTTCCACGCTTATATATAGCAAAAGAGCATATAAGCAAATAAATACTCTGTAGTTTGGAATAAAGACCAAGTTTATTACGATCTACGCTACTTTGCGAAGGACCATATGACTCTGACTTATGTAGCTTCCGGATTTGCAGTTGGCATTCTTGTTGGACTTACCGGCGTGGGCGGAGGATCGCTGATGACGCCGCTGCTTACCTTATTGTTCGGCGTGAACCCGGCCGTGGCGGTCGGCACCGATCTGGCGTTCGCATCGATCACCAAGACCGCCGGGACATTCGCGCATCGGGTACGCGGCACGGTGCATTGGGATGTGGTCAAGCTCCTGTGCATCGGCGCCCTTCCCGCGGCAGTAGTGGCGACGCTGGCATTGAATTATTTCGGCGCATTGAGCCCGAAGCTTGGCCAGTTCATCCGTTATACCATCGCGGCATCCGTTCTGCTGACCGTGATCGCCCTGCTCTTCAGAAGCCGCATGCAAGCCTGGATCAATGCGCATCCGGACCGTCAGCTCAAAGGAAGGAAACTGAGAACGGCAACCATCCTCTGCGGCGCCGTGCTCGGCACGCTGGTCACCGTTTCTTCGATTGGCGCGGGTGCCGTCGGAGCGACGCTTTTAGTGTTACTCTACCCGCGCTTTTCGCCGGCTGAAATCGCTGGCACGGATATCGCCTACGCCGTACCGTTGACGGCTATCGCCGCCTTCGGCCACTGGTGGCTCGGATCGATCCATTGGGAGCTCCTTGGAACCTTGCTCCTCGGCTCCGTGCCCGGCATCATCATCGGCTCTCTGGCTGCGCGTGCAGTGCCGGAAAAGTTCCTGCGCGGTTTGTTGGCCACTACGCTGACAGGCGTCGCCGCAAAACTGGTTTTTTAAGGATTGAAATATGTATCGCTACGACAAATATGACTTCCAGATCGTGAAGGAGCGGGTCGCGCAGTATCGCGACCAGGTGCGCCGCCGCCTCTCCGGCGAACTGACGGAAGACGAATTCCGCCCCCTGCGGCTGCAGAACGGCCTGTACATGCA
>JAQGLQ010000079.1 GCA_028292785.1 Noviherbaspirillum sp.
TGGCCGGCGCGCGGGATGACCCGCGGCAAAACCTTGCAAATCGGTCTATTCGGTACACGAAACCATCATTGCATAGGATTAAGTTGGCTTGTCGCGACGCAAGGAGGCAGAGAAAACCTGTCCTGGAAAATGTCGCTGGTGTCGTCAGCGTGTTCGATATCTTTGAAATCATATGCCGCGGATTCCGGCGCATGCTCCTGGACAGTGTCGTGTACACGGTCCAGTCGTCCACCAGTTCCAGAATGGCGTGGGGGTTGGCGAGTTCTTCGAAATTAAGTTCACCGGACTGGTACTCCGGTGAGAACGCCACATGCGTCGCTGTGGCAGCCATCGGCACCTAGATGGTGAGGATGTTCATCGCCGGGACCCTGAGTTTGCGGCCGGTCATGAATTTTTACGCGTCCGGACGAACAATAGGATGGGTTCGAAAGCCAAGTGCGCATAGAGGTTCCGATACCAACTCATGAGCATAGGTTGACAACCATAAGATTCTCATAATGTTATGAGTTTTCTTCGGCCATTGCTATGGAAATATTGCACGCAGCACCAGACGTAGAGCAACTTTGCTTCCTATGATAGTTTCGATTTCCAGCAAGATACAAAGGTGCATGTAACGGTACATGTGCCGCATTGTCTATTTATGACGTTATCAGACTTATGCGCCTACTGGCCGTGCTGTTTAATTTAACATAAGCTTAATTATGAGCCGTTTTTGCAATTGGGAAAAATTCCGAGGATGCATTTGAAACCGGCTTGAACGGTATGAAGCCCTCAGTGCCGGTATCTCAGCCAGGAGTTTCTCCATGTGTCGCGTTGTCCCACTCCAGACCAAGGCATCGCGTGATGCGCCCGATATGTGAATCGGGATGTTCTGGAGATCAACATGTCGGCTCCCCTTCGATCCGCTTCCATCCGCGCCGCCATTTTTGGGGCCGCGCTGGCACTCACTGCCGTTCCCGCGGCGGGCAAGCTGAAGGTCCGCTTTATCCACCCGGAACGGTTCACCGACGCGCGCCTCACCGCCTCTTACGGCGCCGATGCACGCGTGCTGCGTCTCATAGAGCAGCATTTGCAGGATCTGGCCGACCGTTGTCTCGATCCCGACCAGGAACTTGCAATCCAGGTGCTCGATATCGATCTGGCCGGCAGGCAGGAATGGTGGACCCGCTCGGGGGCGCGCGATTTGCGCGTGATGCGCGAAATCACCTGGCCCCGCATCGAGATCACCTATTCCTTGCGCCGCAACAAGGATGATGTCGTCGAAGCAAAGGAGCGGATCAGTGACGTGAATTACCTGTTGAACAGCAGCTCCGCACGCAGCGACAGCATGCCGCTCCCCTATGAACGTGCAATGCTGACCAAATGGTTCGAGCGCAGATTCTGCCGATGAGCATCTAATCCATCGCTGCAGTGATTCGTGAATCCATCGAGGCGGTCGGCAAGCTCCCCGCATGCGGCCGCCATCCTTGATCTGCCCGACTTCGCCTCCTGGCGAGCACCAACCGCTCATGATTAACGTTGAGCTGTTCATTCCAAAAATGAGAATGAGCCTTATTTATGATCGAGCATCCCAACTCGAATCAGGAATAAGTGATGCATCTCTCGACATGGACAAGGCAAAAATTCTTGATGGCCGCCGCTGCGAGCGCAGGCTTATTGGCCTTGCCCGGATACGGCGGTAACAGCGCCGACAGCATCCAAAATGCTTATCGCCAGGAGAACCTCGCGGCATCCTCGGCGGCGTATGCCGCGAGATTCACCTTTCCCGGCATGGTCAACGCATGGGGCATTGCGATTCGTCCACACGGAGCAGGAGGCCATTTCTGGGTAACCGGCGGCGGCATCTCCTGGGAATTCGTCGGCGACGTCAAATCGTCCTCCTCTCAAACCCTGCGCACGCTGTTTCAGGACGAACTCACGCAAGTGTCCATTCCAGGCGCCGATGCATTGACCGATGAAACAAGCCTGGGAAAGGCGACCGCTACCGTATTCAACGGCGCACCGCTCGACTCGCCCTTGTTCCGCGTCGCCGCACAGACCGCGATCTCCGATGGACGCGTCACCGCATTCGATGGTTCGGCGCGCTTCATCTTCGCCACGGATTCCGGACATGTCACGGCGTGGAGGGAGCGCACCACGGAAGGAACCGTTGAACGGGTGAATGGCCCGTCGCAAGACATGTTCGACGGTTCGGCGCAGCAGATGGCGTTTTTTGGCATGGCGATCAAGCCCGATACCTGGGACCGGCTGTGGCTGGCCGACTTCGGCGCCGAGCCACAGATCAGGACGCTTGACGCCAATGCTTTACTGACGGGGAATTTCGGGGGCAACGGCACCATTGCCGCCTTCGATCGGACCTCCGGGCGGTTTATCGATTTCATGCGGACCGCAACAAGCCGACCGATAGCGATTCCGGGATTGTGGGCACTCCTGTTCGGCAATGGCGAGAGCCTGGGCGACAGCAATGCGCTTTATTTTGCGGCAGGACCGAACGACGAAAAGGATGGCTTGTTCGGCTCATTGCGTTACGCACTCGCATGAGATCGACAATCCACTCACCCACGGAAGCCGGAAAAACATATGCTCAATCCCATCTCTCTGTTCTGTTGTCGGAGACCGGAAATCGAACCGCAGCAAGAACTGCATATCAACGTCCAAGAGGATGGGGACTCCCCCGAAAATAGCCGGAACGTACCTGCGGATTCCCTTGATTCCTCCTCCCTTCATTCTGAAGACATCCGCAGCACCAGCCAGCAATCGTCGAGAAAAGAAGCCAACATCCTTGAAACGCGCGCATTCTTTCTTCGGTATGAACCGGAAATCAGGTTCAAGCGACCGATGCTGAAGGCCGGTTCCGAGGGCATCAGTCAATCAAAGAAAAACCACCTACTGAATGCAG
>JAQGLQ010000081.1 GCA_028292785.1 Noviherbaspirillum sp.
CTGATGGGGGTAGATCGTGGCCGTATCCACCACCTTGCCGGTGGCATCGACCACCGCCACCTTGACGCCGGTTCGCAGGCCGGGGTCAAGGCCCATCGTCGCCCGCGGGCCGGCCGGCGCTGCCAGCAGCAGGTCCTTCAGATTGCGGGCGAACACATTGATCGCTTCGGCTTCCGCGCGCTCGCGCAAGCCGGTCATCAGTTCGGTCTCGAGGTGCATGAAGATTTTCACGCGCCAGGCCCAGCGCACCGTATCAGCCAGCCATTTGTCCGCCGGCCGTCCCTGGTTGGCGATGCCGAAACGCGCGGCGATACGCCCTTCGCATGGATTGTGCGGCGCATCCCATTTGGGCTTTTCTTCTTCGGAATCGAGGCGCAGCGCCACGTTCAGGATTTCCTCGCGACGGCCGCGGAACAATGCCAGCGCGCGGTGCGAGGGAATGGTGACGATGGTTTCCGAATAGTCGAAGTAATCGGCGAACTTCGCGCCCGCATCCTGCTTGCCGTCGACCACTTTCGATTCGACGATGCCATGCTCGGTCATGTACTCGCGCAGTATCTGCAGCAGCGTGGCATCCTCGGCGAAGCGTTCCATCAGTATCTGGCGCGCGCCATCGAGCGCGGCCTTGGCGTCGGCCACACCGGGATTGTCGCCGTTGTCGGTGGTGAACGCGGGCTTCAGGTACCTCGCCGCTTCCTCCTCCGGATTGAGCGACGGGTTGGCCAGCAGTGCATCCGCCAGTTCCGCCAAACCGGCCTCGGCAGCGATCTGCGCCTTGGTGCGCCGTTTCGGCTTGTAGGGCAAATACAAATCTTCGAGGCGCGTCTTGTCTTCGGCATGGGTGATCGCATCGAGCAATTCGGGCGTCATCTTGCCCTGTTCCTCGATCGAGGCGATCACGGTCGTGCGGCGGTCTTCCAGTTCGCGCAGGTAGCGCAGCCGTTCTTCCAACAGGCGCAGCTGCACATCGTCCAGTCCGCCGGTCGCTTCCTTGCGGTAGCGGGCAATGAATGGCACGGTGGCGCCTCCATCGAGCAGGGCGACGGCGGCGGCGACTTGCAAGGGTTTTGCAGCGAGTTCAAGGGCAAGGCGTTGTTCAATCGAAGGCAGCATGGAGGATCAATCTTCACAAAAGGAGCGGTGGATGATACCGAAACCGCGCTCAAATAACAGTCTTGACAATGCGCTCAGATACGTGGGTCGCGGGCCCGCAACGGCGCTGTTCCGCCGGACACGCGTTCAATGCCGGCCAGGTCCTTCCAGCTTTGCACGTGCGCATATCCCGCTTGCGCCAGCAGCCCCCTGACCGCCGCAGCCTGGTCGTAGCCATGTTCCATCAGAAGCCAGCCATCGGCCGCCAGATGATGCGGCGCGCCGTCGACGATGGCGCGCAGGGCCGACAGGCCATCCGCATGATCGGTCAGTGCACTGAGGGGTTCGAAGCGCAAGTCGCCCCGCGAAAGGTGGGGGTCGTTATCGACGATATAAGGAGGATTGGCAACGATCAGGTCGAACGCGTCATCGGACACCCCGGAGAACCAGTCGCTTTCCAGGAACATGACGGATGCGCCATTCCTCGCCGCGTTGCGCCTTGCAACCGACAGCGCGGCGTGGCTCACGTCCAGCGCGGTCACCTCTGCATCGGGACGCGTGCACCCGATCGCGACGGCGATCGCACCCGACCCGGTGCCCATATCGAGCACGCGGCCGCGCGGCGGCAGGCGTTCCACGGCGAGCTCGACCAGCAGTTCAGTCTCGGGCCGCGGAATCAGCACATCGGGTGTCACGTGAAATGGCAGCCCGTAGAATTCGCGCTCGCCGACAAGATAGGCAATTGGTTCGCCGTTCAGGCGCCGCTGGAACAGTGACGAGAGAACCCGTGCTTCGTCCGCATCGACAGCCCGTTCCGATTGCGTGATGAGCTGCACGCGCGACAGCTTCAGCGCATGGGTCAGAAGAATGCGGGTCTCGAGCGCATCGAGCAGGCTGCTTTTCAGAAGCGCGGCGATGCGCGTGCCGGGACTGATTGAAATGTCTTGCATGCCTTTTTCCGGCGCGACCTCGCGCCCCCTTTCAGCGGCTTTGGCGCAACGCAGCCCAGATCAGCAGAATCGAGAAAACCGCGAACCAGAACAGCGACCATTGCGGAATCGACAGGCCGAGGATAGGTTCGTATTCCGTCGAGCACAGGCCATCCGCCTTGAAGACGAAAGGTAGCAGCTCCGCGGTCGGAATCCTGTTGAGGGATGTTTCCAGCGGATCGATCCCGCATGACACGTCCGGATGCGCCTTGACCCACAGGTGCCAGCCGGCGACTCCCGCTCCGCACAATGCCGCGAGCGCGCCGAGCAGAGCGCCCGGCCTGGTCGCTCCGCGCGGCATGAACGCGAAAATCAGGCAGATGATGCCCACGGCCGCAAATGCATAACGCTGGATGATGCATAGCGGGCAGGGCAGCATGTTGTGCGTGTGTTGAAGAAAAAGAGCGACGCCGATGAGCGCGAACGACATCAGGGCGGCGAACAGCAGAACGGGTCTGGAAGTTGTCATGGTGATCAAGTGATAGGCAAGGTCGTGTGAATGAATTGCGAAAGTCCGTTGATGCGCATTATGCCTCTTCGCCGAGCTCGGCCAGCAATTCCGCCTGATGCTCCGCCACCAGCGCGTTGGTCAAATCCTCGAGATCGCCATCCATGATGAAGTCGAGCTTGTACAGCGTCAGATTGATGCGGTGATCGGTCATCCGGCCCTGCGGGAAATTATAGGTGCGAATCCGCTCGCTGCGGTCGCCGGAGCCGATCAGCGATTTGCGCGTCGCCGCTTCCTTGGCTTGCTGCTCGCGCAGCTGCACGTCCTTGATGCGGGCGGCGAGCACCTTCAGCGCCGATGCCTTGTTCTTGTGCTGGCTGCGGTCGTCCTGGCATTCGACCACGATCCCCGTCGGAATGTGCGTGATGCGCACCGCCGAATCGGTCTTGTTGATGTGCTGTCCGCCGGCGCCCGACGCGCGGAAGGTATCGATCCTGATCTCCGCCGGATTGATGTTGACATCCTCGACCTCGTCGACTTCCGGCATCACGGCCACCGTGCATGCGGAGGTGTGAATGCGTCCCTGCGTTTCGGTTGCCGGCACGCGCTGCACGCGATGGCCGCCCGATTCGAACTTCAGCCTGGAGTAAGCGCCGAAGCCGATCAGGCGCACGATCACTTCCTTGTAGCCGCCGATTTCCGACGGCGACTCGGACACCATCTCGATCTGCCAGCGATTGCGTTCCGCGAAACGCGTGTACATGCGCAGCAGATCGCCGGCGAACAGCGCCGCTTCGTCACCGCCGGTGCCGGCGCGGATCTCGAGATAAATGTTGCGTTCGTCATTGGGATCTTTCGGCAGCAGCATTTTCTGCAGATCCGCTTCCAGCTGCTCCATGCGGACTTTTGCCGCGGTGATTTCATCCTGCGCCATTTCCTTCATTTCCGGATCGGACACCATCTCCTGTGCGGTTTGCAAGTCCGCGCTCGCCTGGCGATAGGACTTGTAAAGGTCGACCAGCGGCCCCAGTTCCGCGTGTTCGCGCGTGAGCTTGCGATAAGCGTCCATGTCGGACGTGGCGCCTTCCTGCATTAACAGATTGTTCAGCTCTTCCAACCGTTCTGTCAGTTGGTCGAGCTTGGAGAGCATTGAGGGTTTCATGGTTTTTCCGGCATTGAATTCGATGACAGGAGAACGACAGATGGCT
>JAQGLQ010000085.1 GCA_028292785.1 Noviherbaspirillum sp.
CATTGTGATCGCATTGAAAACGCGATCCAGATCGTAGGGTACTTCGCGCAGCAGGGCCGGATTGATGGTGAATTCGGCGCTGGAAGTTATCAGCCAGGTATATCCGTCGGGATCGGATTGCGCTGCGACCCGGATTCCAATTGTGCCGCTTGCACCCGGCCGGTTTTCCACGATGATCGGCTGCTTCCACTTGTCCCGCAATTTCTGTGCGATCAACCTCGCGGTGACGTCAAGTAGGCCGCCTGGTTGATAGGGTACGATGATTTTTACAGGGCGCTCCGGAAATTCCGCTGCATGCGTCGTACTGAAGGCCGCACCGAAAATCACCAAGGCCAAAGCCAGTAATCTCATGTCTGTCTCCTGATTTTTATCGTATGTAGAACATTTCGTTACTGTTGAACTGCGTTGCTTATAGCTTCGGCGCCATGGGCATGGATGAAGGATACGGAGTCTCCTCGAAGACATCGACGATCGGCGGCTCGCCGTCGAATCCCAGTTCCTGCCAACGCGCGACTACCCGTTCGTAAACCGGCCGGGACAATTTGCTCCGAGCCGCAAATTCGGCCAAATGCCGATGCTCCATGCACGCATTAATTAATGCTTTCGAACCCCAGGGGCGGATCGCCGATGGATTCTGGCTCGGGTCGAGGAAAGTGCTCCATGTCTCGCGCAGGATATCAATCGACTGGTCGGGACGCGAGCGCGTGGCGATGGCCCACAATACCTCGGACATGTTAAAGGGATCGACATCGTCGTCGACCACGATCACATATTTGGTGAAATAGGCTCCAGCCATGCACTGGGCGGCAAGAGCGAGCACCTGTGCTGCGTGTCCTGCATATAACTGCTTGATGGACACCACCGTCATGCCGAAGACCACTGCTTCGGGCGGAGTCCACACGCCCTTGATCCCCGGAACGCCGAGCGCGTCGAGATCGCTCCATATTTTTGCGGCGCGGGCCACGGCGTAAGACAGTCCCGCATCATTCGAGGGCCAGTCCGCCATGAGCGCGCAAGTCAGGATGGGATCGTTCCGCGTACGCAGGATCTCGAAGCTGACGGACGGACACGGGCCCTCCGTGCGGCCATAATACGCGGTGAATTCGCCGAAAGGCCCCTCGTTGGCTTCATCGCCGGGATGAAAAAATCCTTCGGCAACGATCTCCGCGTCGGCGGGGATCATGAGACCCGTCAATTCGCTTTTGAACAGCCGGACCGGCTGCCCCGTCAATCCGCCGCAGTAGTCGTATTCTGATTCCGATTTCGGAAAGCTCTGGCCGGCGACCATTAGCAAGGCTGGATCGACGCCGTACGCCACGGCGACGGGCGCCGGCTTGCCCATCGCCCACCATTTTTGCCGGTCCAGCCCAGCATCTTTACCGGGCGAGGTATACACGGTTACCCGGTTGCGTCCCTGGATCATCTGCCGGTAGGTTCCGACATTCAGGCGGCCGGTTTCCGGATCCATGGTGATCACGGCATTTGCGGTTCCGATGTACCTACCGCCGTCGAGCGGCCACATGCGCGGCGCTGGAAACAGCGTCAGGTCGATATCGTTGCCGGTTAAGATATTCTGGTTGACGGGCGCCGTATGCGCATCCACGGCGACCGGAGGAATCTTGGTCCGCATGCGGTTTTTGACGAGCGTGACGACGTCGATGGTGCGAGTAAGCGGTGCTTCGCCGAGCGCGAGACAGATCCTCGCGAGACTGCTGCCAAGCATGTTGTACAGTGCGCGATAGCCGGAATGGCCCTTGAGGTTCTCGAAAAGGATGGCCGGGGTGCCGATCGTTTTCCCGGCCAGGTAATTCACTGTAGAGGTCTCGAGGTCGGGATCTACTTCGGCAGTGATGTGGCGGATCTCGTTATTTTTCTCAAGACGTTCCATCCAGGCTCTTAGGCCTGTTTGTTCGATTCCAACTTCTTGGGAAAGGACGGGTTTGGGAAAACCCACGCTAGTGGCTGCCTCAGGCAAGGTATTATGCATCGTCGCCTCCATCTCATTTTGTTCCAAATAGAATAAAACTTACGATGCATAAAGTCAAACCGAAGATGTTTTTCGTCTATTAGTGGCCAATTTTATGGGTTACTCGTAAATAATTAGATTTAATTCAGTTCATGTGGAATAAATAATATGATTGATCTGCAGGATCGTCTTGCGACCTTCAACTTCCAGGAATATGTTCCTTTTTTGCTTAATTCTGCGACCGGCCGCCTTCTTTACAGGGATAAACTAAAACCGCGTGGCATGGATTTGATGTCGTGGCGGGTCGTGGCGGTACTTTGGAGTACAGCGCCGCTGAAGTTCGCTCATCTGGCAGAGCGCACTGCCATAACCCCGTCTACATTGTCCCGTGTTCTTAATGGCTTGGAAAAGGAAGGGTTAGTTGTACGTAGCTTAGGCGAGGACGACGCACGTACGGTATTTGTCTCAGCCACTGCGCAGGGCCTAGAGACAGTCGAACGTATGCTTCCCCACGCGAAGGAACTTCAAGCTATGTTGCTGGCCGACTTTTCGGCCGATGAGGCAGAGTTCTTCATTCGGATGCTGAAGCGTATCTATATCAACATTCAGAATTCGATTGTTGAAATTCAGAAAAAGAAAGATTGATAAGCCTAAATCGACCAGGAGACTGCGCGGCAGAACGCTTTTGGGTGGGCGGAAGTTTTCCTGCGAGCGCGCTCGTCGTTTCTGGCGGAGAAAAGCGGGTCCGCTAAAGACGGCCCGAGCCCGGCTTAATCTGGTCGCTAGTAAACGCTCCTTTATCTGATTCCGACGGCTTGGCCTCGTGCCACCACGTCGATTGATCCTTCCACGCACCGGCGTGCGACCCATGACGCAACGGATAGTGGAATGCCAGATAATAGTTCCCATACAGATAAGTGTTATTATCTGTATGCGTTTTTGCAGGTACCAAGTCAAGCCTGCCATCTTTCAAATCGCTCTTTCCTTTTTCAATCAATGTGTTGGAGCCAACGCGGCCTCTTCCCATACGCCACTTCCTGCCCGTGAGCCCGTCCGCCGTCCGCCCTTCCCTGCCTGACTCCTTACAACTTGCGCGCGGCCATTTCGCGGCGGTGCGCGCCTGGATCCAGGGCTTGCCCGTCGATCTGATCGCCAGCCGCTACCTGGGATACAGCACCGACGACCACCTGTTACCCGATGCGCGGCTGATCAAGGTCGAACTGGCCGATATCCTTGGCGCCTTGGTCGAGCGGGCCGAGCGGCACGGACTGCAGGCGCTTGCCAAGGCGCTCGCAACGCCGTGGACCAGCGACACCGCCGCGCGCCGGGCGGTGCAAGCGGTGCACGATCTCGAGCGCTGCGGTGAGCCGACACCCGACCCGAAGCATGCTGTCAGCCTGTGGTTTGCTCCAGCCTTTGCCCGCCGGCTGCAAGCCGCGTCCATCGGCACCGTCGGCGAGCTGGCGGAGTTCTGCAATGACTACGGTGCCAGCTTCTGGCGGCGGATCCCGCGCATCGGCGTCAAGGCCGGCGGGCAGATCCTGGCGTGGTGCCGCCGGCACGAAAAATCGCTGGGCGTCGCCTTGGGCGCGCACGTGACCGGCGAAAAGCTGCCGGTCCCCGCCCCGACCGTGGCCATCGAAATCCGCCCGGGCATCGCCCGCGTGCCGCCGCTCGAAGTGGTCACGGTGCCGGCCTACTGCACCGGTAGCCAGGCGCCGAACCGAGCCGATCCGGAACTGGCGGCGATCGGCGCCCGCACCGACCTGGAAGCGATCCAGACCTATCTGTCGCTGCGCCCGGTGGGGTCGCACACATGGCGCGCCCGGCGCAAGGAACTCGAGCGCTTTTTTGCCTGGGCCGTTATCGAGCGCGGCAAGCCGCTGTCGGCCCTGAAAACCGAGGATTGCATCGCCTACCGGGACTTCCTGCGCAACCCGGTGCCGGCGGACCGCTGGTGCGGCAAGATGGTGTCGCGCGCGCTGCCGGGATGGCGCCCGTTCCAGGGGCCGCTCTCCCCCGTTAGCCGCAAGCACGCCCTGACGATCCTGCGCCATTTCTGCGAATGGCTGGTGCGCAAGCAGTACTGGCGGGTCAACCCGTGGCTGGACGTTCCGGCCGACGCCGCCCCCGAGCCCCGCATTCAGACTGAGAAAGCCTTGTCGGCCGAAGCCTGGGAACGATTCAGCGATTGGCTGCAACGGCAGGCGAAGGACCCGGGCGCGCGCCGGCTGCGCACCGCCGCCGCGGCCATTATCCTGCTGCGCGATACCGGCATGCGGCTGGCCGAGGCCAGCCTCGCGGACCGCAGCGCCGCCCTCCCCTTCCCCGACAATTCCCTGGTCTGGGGCGAATTGCGGGTACTCGGCAAGCGGAACCGCATCCGCGACGTTACGCTGAGCCATGCCGCGATAGCCATGCTGCGCATGCA
>JAQGLQ010000112.1 GCA_028292785.1 Noviherbaspirillum sp.
TGGTCAGATACCAGCTGAACCGCTCGGACTTCCACACCCGGGACAGCGCCTTGGCGCCGTAACCTTCCAGCGCCGCGCGATCCTTGTCGCGATAGAAGCCGATCAGCGCCTCCGACAGATAGGCAACGTCCGACGAGGCGAGATTGAGCCCCTTGGCTCCGGTCGGCGGCACGATGTGGGCCGCATCGCCGACGAGAAACAGACGGCCGAATTTCATCGGTTCGGCGACGAAGCTGCGCAGCGGGGCGATGCTCTTCTCGATCGACGGGCCGGTGACCAGCGCTTGCGCGGTTTCTTCAGGCACGCGGGCCTTCAGCTCGTTCCAGAATCGCTCATCCGACCAGTCCTGCACTTTATCGTCCAGCGAGCACTGCACGTAGTAGCGGCTCAACGTGGCTGAACGCATGCTGCAGAGCGCAAAACCGCGTTCGTGATTTGCGTAAATCAATTCGTCCGCCACAGGCGGCGTGCGCGACAGTATGCCTAGCCAGCCAAAGGGATAGATACGCTCGAAGTTCTTGATCGCATCCTGCGGCACCGATTGGCGCGATACGCCATGAAAGCCGTCGCATCCCGCGATGTAGTCGCACTCGAGCTCCATCGTCTGGCCATCCTTGACGAAAGTGACGCGTGGCTTGTCCGTATAGAAATCGTGGGGCCGCACCTCTGTCGCTTCATAGATAGTGACTCCGCCGGCCGCCGCGCGCGCCTCCATCAGGTCGCGCGTCATTTCGGTCTGCCCATAGACCATGACCGTCTTGCCGCCGGTTAGCGCCTTGAGGTCTATCCGATGCAGCTGTCCGTTGAAAGCGAGGGACACGCCTTCCTCGATGCGGCCTTCGCGGTCCATGCGTTCGCCGGCTCTCGCTTCGCGCATCAGATCCACCGTTCCCTGTTCGAGCACGCCCGCGCGTATGCGTCCGAGCACGTACTCGGCCGATCTCGCTTCGAGAATGACGGTGTCTATGCCCTGATGATGAAGCAGTTGGCCGAGCAATAGTCCTGACGGACCGGCTCCGATTATCGCGACCCGGGTTTTCATCGGCGGTCTCCAGTGGAACGTTTATACAGTCGCAACATGCCAGTATGGTGTGCTCAAGCCGCACCGAAGGGAATGGATTTTTAGAGATTAAATTTGTACTTTCGGAAGATTTTTAGAGGCCTCTGGTAGCATCTGGATTTTGAAGTCCGAGGCACTAACGGCATGAAAAAGACGAGCGACGTCCCAGTCTACAAACTGTATGGCGAGGAAGAACACTGGCTGACGCCCGACATGGTGCATTGCGAGTCGATCGCGTCGCGCAGCCGGTTGCACAATTGGCAGATCAAGCCGCACCAGCATCATGGACTCTTCCAGATACTGTACCTGGCCGACGGGACTGCGGGGTTGCGCCTCGACGACCATCACCACGACATGCGCGGTCCGCAGGTGTTGGCGGTGCCGCAAATGTCGATTCATGGTTTCGATTTCTCGCGCAATGCCGGCGGGCAGGTGATTACGCTCGCCTATCCCTTGTTCAACAGGATCAGTCAGCAACTCGCGGATGGCTTGTCGGCCATGACCAGCCCGCTGATCTGCCTGCTGGGCGAGGATGAGGAAAGCGCGCACATCAAGCTCGCGTTCAGCCTGCTCGATGACGAGTACAAACGCGACGCGCCCTATCGCAATCTGCGTATGGAGTCGTTGCTGGGCACGATCCTGGTATGGATCGTCAGAAATTCCATGTCCATGCAGCAGGAACCGGTTCGCGCGCTCGCACGGTGCGAACGGCATTTCGCGGCGTTCTGCCAGATGGTGGAAGAGAGCTATGCGAAGCATTACCCGGTCGCGCATTATGCCGGGCAGATCGGCATCACCGCCGCGCATCTGAATGTGCTATGCCGTCAGGCCGTCAATCAGTCCGCGCTTGGACTGATCCACGACCGTATGTTGCTGGAAGCCAAGCGCAGCCTTGTCTATACCTCCATGACCGTCAGCGTCGTATCGTATTCCCTCGGCTTCGCCGATCCCGCCTACTTCACGCGCTTCTTCAAGCGGCAAACCGGCATGTCGCCGAAGGAATTTCGCGTGCGGGCAAAGACGCTCGTCTGATTCCGCTTCGGCAGGCCTACACGTTTACGAGCGCCGGTACCACAACTTCATCCTTGCCAACCAGCCGTCAGCCGCATTCTGCGCCTGCTTCAATGCCTGCTGCGGTACCAGTTTCAAGAGCACGGGAACGCCGAACGCCAGCAGGGTGACGTCATCGAGCCATCCGAGCACCGGGATGAGGTCGGAGACCAGGTCGATCGGACTCATCACATAGAGCGCCAAAATGATCGCGATCAATTTCACGAACGGCGGCGTCGACGGATTGCGACATGCATGCCAAAGGACAAGTAGTTCTCGTCCAAGGATTCTGAATAGGCGAAACAGGCGAAGGAACATTGCATCTCCCGATTTTGTGCTGCGCATTACGTGAGCCGGCTATATGTCAGCATGACGAACATGTTTGGGCAGTCGCGGGAATTAAAAGTGCCGTGAAGCGCTTACCGGGTGTTCATGAATTTGGCGTAATTTGCGTTGCCTCAATCGGTTAATTGATATCGCTCAAAGCAAATTTGTAAAAAATAAAAAGTTTATAAATTGACAACAATGAACGCCCCGGCCAGAATTGTAAAAAATGAATTTTTACTAACATTTCTGGAGGGAAGCCAAATGCGTGTTACTTCAATGCGGCGCGAGCAAAAAGGTCAAGGCATGACCGAGTACATCATTATCGTGGCGCTCATCGCGGTTGCCGCGATTGCCGTTTATCAGTTCTTCGGACAAACCGTACGTAGCCAGATGGCGGGGATTGCGCTGGAGGTTTCCGGTCAAGATGCGAAGGGTGCGATTGAAAATGCGCGGAAAGCAGGCGAAGGGGCAAAAGGCGAAACAGGAAAGAAAGGACTCGACAAGTACAACAACGAAAAGGCGCGAGGAGAGTGAATCAGATCGTCCGGCAGATAGACCATGCGGCCTAATAACATGTGCAAAGCACGCGCTCGTTTCAGGCGTTCACGTCTGCAACGCGGTCAAGCGCTGATCTATGGATTGTTCGTACTGCTGTCCGGTCTTGCCGCGATTTTCTTCCTGTTCAATTCGGGCCAGCTGGTCCGCGA
>JAQGLQ010000206.1 GCA_028292785.1 Noviherbaspirillum sp.
GCGGAATGACAAGGCGCGCAGCGTGGAGCGAATGGCCCATGCGGGTGAACTCGGCGGCATGGCGGAGTTTGCCGGCATAGAAGCAAGCTGGTCGGAGGCGACACCCGCCGGCCAAGGTCCGACCGGCCGCGCCATTCGCAGCGGTAAGGCAGTGGTTGTGCACGACATTGGCTCGGACCCCGCACTCGTTTCGTGGCGCGAGCTGATACCGCAATATGGATATGCCGGCGTCATCAGTCTGCCGCTGAATGACCAGCACCAGCACACTTTCGGCGCGCTGGTGCTGGTCAGCGCCGAAATGCGCATCGCCGCCGCGGAGGAGATCGGGTTACTGCAAGAGTTGGCGGATAACCTCGCTTTCGGTATACGGCACCTGCGCACGCAAGAAATCCGCCGTCGCGTCGAAGCCGCCGTGCTTAAGCTGGCAGCCGCCGTTTCCGACAGCGCCGGCTCGGAGTTCTTTGATCAACTGGCACGCAATATGGTGGAAGTGCTGGGCGCCGATGGTGCTTTCGTCGCTCGCCTGGGATCGCCTGAATCGCGCACGCTCCAAACCGTCAGCGTGGTACGCGACGGGAAAGCCGCACCGAATTTCCATTGCTCCCTTGAAGGAACCGCCCTGGAAATCTTCTTGCGCGAATCGGAATGCGTCGTTGCCGGCGACGCAGCCGGACAGCTGCCGGCGGCGCATCCGCTCGGCGCGTTCGGCGGGCGAACCATCGTGGGTTGCCGCCTCGACGACCGGAGCGGCCGGCCGGCGGGTCTGCTTTGCGCGGTATTTCGCGAGCCGGCGGCACAGCTTGAATTCATTACCTCGACGATGCGGATTTTCACGGCGCGCGCCGCACATGAATTGGAGCGGCAGGAAGCCGATGCGCAAATTCGCGAGCAGGCCCTGCTGCTGGATAAGGCGCACGATGCGATAGTGGCGTGCGGCCCCGATTACCGCATCACGCAATGGAACAGCGGTGCCGAACTTCTGTACGGCTGGACCAGGAACGAAGCAATGGGGAAGTTCAAGCGCACGCTGTTGTACGCCGAACCGGCGGAGTTCGACAGGGCGGCGGCCGCGGTGGTATCGCAGCGCGAATGGCGCGCCGAGGTGACGAAGCGGCGCAAGAATGGCGCCACCGTGAAAACCGAGACGCATTGGACCTGCGTGAGCGACGACCAGGGGAACTTGCGGTCGATACTGGAAATCGATCGCGACCTGACAGAGCGGAAGGCGGCGGAGCAGGAAATCGAGCGCCTCGCATTTTATGACCAACTCACCGGGTTGCCCAATCGCCGGCTCCTGCTTGATCGGCTGCAGCACGCATTGGCGGCGGCCAGGCGCAACCGGCAGTTCGGCGCGCTGCTTTTCATCGACCTCGATAATTTCAAGACGCTGAACGATACGCGCGGCCACGACAAGGGCGATCTGCTGCTGCAGCAGGTGGCCCGGCGGCTCGAAACCTGCGTGCCGCGAAAGAGCGATTCCGTGGCTCGCCTCGGCGGCGACGAGTTCGTCGTCATGCTGGAAGACCTGAGCGACAATGAGGCGGGTGCGGCGGCTCATGCCGAAGCCGCGGGCGAGAAAATTCTGGCGGAGCTGAACCTGCCGTATCAGCTCGGCGATTTCGAGCATCACAGCACGCCGAGCATCGGCATCGCGTTGCTCGACAAAAGAATCAGCGATATCGACGAACTGCTGAAGCGCGCCGACATGGCGATGTACCAGGCGAAGGCGGCGGGCCGCAATGCGATCCGCTTTTTCGATCCGGACATGCAAACCGTCATCGACGCCCGTGTCGCGCTCGAAAGCGATTTCCGCCGCGCCCTGCAGCAGCATGAACTGTTGCTGCTCTATCAGCCGCTGATGGATGAGGCGGGCCGCGTCGTCGGCCTGGAAGCGCTGTCACGCTGGCAGCACGCGGTGCGCGGCGCGGTGGCGCCGGCGGTTTTCATTCCGCTCGCCGAAGAAAGCGGATTGATTATGCGCTTCGCTCAGTGGGTGCTGGAAGCGGCCTGCGAGCAACTGGTGCAGTGGACGGCGAGACCGGAAATGCGCCATCTCAGTGTGGCGGTCAACGTCAGCCTGCGCCAGTTCAGGCATCCTGCGTTCGTGGAGCAGGTGCTCGGCGTGCTCGAAAGAACCGGAGCGCGGCCCGAGAACCTGCGGCTGGAACTCACCGAAAGCATGCTGCTTCATAACCCGGAAGAGACCCGATCGAAGATGTCGGAACTCGGCGAGCGCGGCATCGGTTTTTCGCTGGATGATTTCGGCACCGGCTATTCTTCTCTTTCCACTTTGAAGCGCCTGCCGCTGGCCCAGATCAAGATCGACCGCTCCTTCGTGCAAGATCTTCTCACGAATGCGAATGATGCGGCGATCGCGCGCACCATCGTGGCCGTCGGCGACAGTCTCGGGCTCGAAGTAGTGGCCGAAGGCGTGGAAACCACCGAGCAGCGCGACTTCCTCGCGCATTACGGCTGCCGCGCTTTCCAGGGCTATCTGTTCGGTCAGCCGCTGCGCGCCGAACAAGTCTAGCCTGTCGCGCCGGATCGTTGAATTTCCGCGTGCGCTTGCGGTCATACCGGTGTTTCCTTCGGAAGATATTTCACCACGGAGAGAATTCGCATGACAGACATGGTCGTGGCGCGGCCCGAAGGCTTGTATTGCGTTCCCGGCCAGTTTTATATCGACCCATGGCAGCCGGTCGAACGGGCGGTGATCACCCACGCTCATTCGGATCATGCGCGCGCCGGCAGCGCCCGCTATCTCGCCGCGCAGGACGGCGAGGGCTTGCTGCGTTCGCGTCTCGGCCAGATACATCTCGACACGCTAGCCTACGGCGAACGCATCACGCAAAACGGCGTCGCCATATCGCTGCATCCGGCGGGCCATGTGCTCGGTTCGGCCCAGGTCAGGCTCGAATTCGGCGGTGAAGTGTGGGTGGTCTCCGGCGACTACAAGCTCGAAGCGGACCGCACCAGCGTGCCGTTCGAGCCCGTTCCCTGCGACACTTTCATCACCGAATCCACTTTCGGCCTGCCGATCTATCGCTGGCGGCCGCAAGCTGACATCTTCGACGATATCAACGACTGGTGGCGGCGTAACGCAGAGCACGGCCGCGCAAGCGTGCTGTTCTGCTATGCGCTGGGCAAGGCGCAGCGCATTCTGTCCGGCGTCGATCCGGATATCGGGTTAATCATCTGCCATGGCGCGGTCGAAGCGCTCAACCGGATATATCGGGATGCGGGCGTGATGCTGCCCCCGACGCGCAATGCGACGGATGCAGGCGCGAAAGCGGACCTGAAACGCGCACTGGTGCTGGCGCCGCCATCGGCCGCCAATTCGCCCTGGATGAAACGATTCGGTGATTACAGCGACGCATTCGCCAGCGGCTGGATGCAGCTGCGCGGCGCGCGCCGGCGGCGTGCGGTCGACCGGGGCTTCGTGCTTTCGGATCACGCCGACTGGCCCGACCTGATGAACGCGATTGCGGCAACGAAAGCACGGCGCGTGATCGTCACGCATGGGCAGATTCCGATGATGGTGCGCTGGTTGCGGCAACAGGGCCTCGATGCGGGCGCGTTCCAGACTGCTTACGGAACCGAAGAGGATGTCGCGCCCATCGACGAATCCGCGCCACGCATGGCGGGAGCGGCCGATGCGTGAATTCGCGCGGTTGTATGCGGAGCTGGACGAGACGACGTCGACCAGCCGCAAGATCGAGGCCATGAAAAATTATTTCAGCCGCGCCGACCCCGAGAACGCCGCCTGGGCCGTGTATTTTCTGGCCGGCGGCAAGCCGCGCCAGGCGGTGCCGACCAAGCTGCTGCGGCAATTCGCGATCGAGTATGCCGGCATCGATGACTGGCTTTTCGACGAGTGCTATCACGCAGTCGGAGATTTCGCCGAAACCATCGCCCATCTGCTGCCGGCGCCGAAACATCAATCGGATATCGGGCTCGCAGCCTGGATGCTGGAGCGCATCGCGCCCCTGCGCGGCGCATCGCCCGAGCAGATACGCGCCGCCATGTTCGACTATTGGGACCAGCTCGATCCGCCGCAACGCTTCCTGCTGCTCAAGCTGATCGGCGGCGGCTTGCGCGTCGGCGTTTCGCGACTGCTGGTGACGCGAGCGCTTGGCGAAGTCGCCGGCGTCGACGGCAAACTCATCGCGCAGCGACTGATGGGTTGGACCGACGGCAAGGTGTCGCCGAGCGGCGAGCAGTTCACCCGCCTGCTGCAAGCCCACAGCGCGCAGGAACACTCCATGCGCGGCGGCCAGCCCTATCCGTTTTTTCTCGCTCATCAACTGCAGGGCGAACCACGTTCGCTCGGTCCGATCGAAGAATGGCAAGCCGAATGGAAATACGATGGCATCCGCGCGCAACTCGTACGTCGCGGCGGCCAGACCTGGCTATGGTCGCGCGGCGAGGACTTGATCACCGACCGCTTTCCGGAAATCGCCGGAATCTCTCTGCCGGACGGCACTGTCGTCGATGGCGAAATCCTTATCTGGAAAAACGGCGCTCCCGCACCTTTCGCAGCGCTGCAGCAGCGCATCGGCCGCAAAACCCTATCGGCCAACATGCTGGGCGAACTGCCCGCCGTGCTGGTGGCCTACGATGTGCTGGAAGCGGATGGCGTCGACATGCGCGATGCGTCTCAGGCGCAGCGGCGGCAACTGCTGGAACAGTTGGTCGCCGTCACCGGCGTGTCTGCGCTCAAGCTTTCGCCGCTGGTCGTCGCGAATAGCTGGGACGAGCTTGCGGCGCTGCGCGAAACTTCGCGCGGGCGCTTCGTTGAAGGACTCATGCTCAAGGGTGTCGGCAGCCGCTATGGTGTCGGGCGCACAAAAGACAGCGGCACATGGTGGAAATGGAAGATCGATCCATATTCGGTCGACGCGGTACTCGTCTATGCGCAGGGCGGCAATGGCCGCCGCGCTTCGCTCTTCACCGATTACACCTTCGCGGTATGGGATGAGGAGGAGAACGGCATGCGCAAACTCGTGCCGTTCGCGAAGGCTTATTCCGGGCTCACTGATCAGGAAATACGCGAAGTCGATGCGGCGATCCGCCGCACTACCGTCGAAACTTTCGGGCCGGTGCGCAGCGTCCAACCGACCATGGTATTCGAAATCGGTTTTGAAGGCATCGCCCGCTCGCCGCGCCACAAGTCGGGAATCGCGGTGCGCTTTCCGCGCATTCTGCGCATACGCGCTGACAAGGCGGTCGAGGATGCCGACTCACTCGACACATTAAAGGCTTTGCTCAACGCCTGAATGCATGATTTGACGCAAGGGAGAAGCAGTTAATGCATGCGCGGTGCGCCACGGCACGGCCAAACCGTGAACTACGGTGCGCGACTGTTATCTTATTGGCAATGCCTGCTGCATTGCAGACATTGCACTTACCACTTCATGGAGGAAATCATGGGCAAGTATTTCATTGCGTGGCTGCTTGGCGTGCCGGCGATCGTCTTGGTGCTGCTTTATTTCTTCTTCCGCTAGGAGGATAGGGCAACCTCCGTGCGTATTTAAATCGATGGAATAAGTGCGCCGGGGGTTGTCGTTCCTTCTACGAAGCGGTTTTCCATTTTGTTGGCCTGGTTCAGATAGCCGTCCGCAAGGTGTCGGATTTCGTATCCGCACGGCATAACTTTTTGCTTCACGTCAAACATCCCGATTGCAGGCGGCATAGACTCACATCATTCACTAATCAACCGGGGAGATGGAAAAATGGACAAGCCGCAGACACCATACGAGCAGGCGAGCTACGATTTGAACAAGTTCAGGGAGCGTCGGATGTCCGAACGCCGTGCGACTCCCCGAGGCACCGCCGACCGTCGCGGTTCGCCGTCCGAGACCGGCGCCATGCAGAACGCACAGAAGCGCGAGTCCGATCCGAATCAGGAATCGGCATAATTCTTTTTCATGCCGGACGTACGGTTACGGACGTCCGGCAATGTTGTGTTGCCGCCTGCAGTCTGCAGTGCCTGAAATACGTGTAAGCTCGTCAGTACACATGCATTTCTACCGTTCTACCGTTTCAAGGGATTCGAGCAACGCATGGCGTGGAACTTGTGACCGCGCGTGCATATCCATAGCGCCTGTTGCGCATCACCGACACGCCTCTCCCGCCATTCTTATTCCGCATCGATACCCGCCGCGCGCACGGCACGCCCCCATTTTTCCAGCTCTGACCGGGTAAATGCATCCAGCTCGTCCGGCGTCGATGGCGTTGGCGTGTTCCCGGTGCGGCCGAAGAATTCGGCGGCCTCGCTCGATGTCAGCGCGCCGCGTATCAGTTCATTGAGACGGTCGATGACCGGCCTCGGTGTTTTCGCGGGAACGTAGGCTGCGGTCCAGATCAGCAGATCGAATCCTGGCAGGCCGGACTCGATCATCGTCGGCACATTGGGCAAGGTCGGAACGCGCTTTGCGCCGGTGACGGCCAGTGCGCGCAGGGCGCCCGACCTGATCTGGGGCACGGCGGTCGCCATGTCGGGAAACATCACGTCGACGTGCCCGGCCAGCAGATCGGTAAGGCCCTGCGGAACGCCTTTATAGGGAACGTGCAGCAGATCGACGCCGCCGATCTGTTTATAGAACTCGCCGGCAAGCCGCGAACTCGCATTGCCGCTTGCAAACGCCAGTCTTCCCGGCGCCTGTTTGGCGCGCGCGGTCAGATCCGCGACGCTCTTTATCCGCTCATCGTTGCCGCGCGCGACGAACAGCATGGGCTGCGCTGAAATCCTCGTGACCGGCGCGAAATCCTTGATCGGGTCATACGGGAGTTTCTTGAAGAGATGCGGATTGAGGGCATGGGTGGTTGCAGCTGTCAAAAACACCGTATGCCCGTCCGGCGCGGCGCGCGCCACCGTCTGGGCCGCGATGAAACCGTTCGCGCCCGCGCTGTTTTCGACAATGACCGATTGCCCCGTCTGTTGCGCCATCTTCTGCGCGATAAAGCGTGCGGAATTGTCCAGGCCGCTGCCGGCAGGGAAGGGGACCACGATCCGGATCAGCTTCGACGGGTAGGCCGATTGCGCAAGACCCTCGCCCGACAAAAGCACACCGAACGAAAACAGGGCAGCCACGAGTTTTTGCATTGCGTCTCCTTTATTTGGCATTTCTTCGATGCGCAAACTGTTATGCATGATTTAATTTTGCAGACGATACACGAATTGATTCGGGCTTGCAGATGCGCCGCCCATGGTCTCGCCGGCATGACGCGGCCGCAGGCTTCGGCGGGCGCAGGTTGCGATCCGGTCTCTCGTTTGACCGCTATCGGATTCGCTTCCAATTAATCGGCCATCACGAATCCGATTGCGAAGCGCCGGCATATCGCAAAGGTGAGGTCAGGCGAAGCGTTGCGGTGCACGCTCGCGTCCTTGCACGGACGAACAAAAAAATTCGACAAATTAACGCCCTAAAATCGTTTTGTCCTGAACTGATGGCTGGTCACGATGCGTGTCGTCGCGATCAGGCTGCTCAGGCCCAGTACAAGCTGGGTCAGGGTATGGCCGGGCAGGGCCCAGATCTGCGAATGCGGCGCCGAGACGCGGGTGGCGGCGGTGATCAGGGGCGCCACCCATTCCGCATCTGGCGTCACGTCGAGCAGGATGTCGCCTTCCTGGTCGGTATGCAGGTAGATTTCGCCGCCTTCGGTCAGGCGGAAGCAGATTCCGTAACCTTTCGCATTGGGGCTCCGTATGGCGCGCTGCAGATCGCTGTTATAGCTGTCGATCCATGCCTCGACGTCATAGGTCGTGTTCAGAACGATCCACGGCCGTTCGCCGGGTTCCGGTGCGCTACTGCTTTCCATATCGTTCATCGCCGGTTTCCATCTTTCAGAATACGCCGAACAGCGCCAGAAGTATCAGTGTGAGTACCAGGGACACCGCGATCGATCCGAGGCATCCCAGACGGTTTGAAAAGAAAAAGAACATCCGCACGCTCCCGATTCCAGCCCAAATGGCTTGCAAATCAGACAAATCTGGCCAGTCAGGGGTTCCTCGACATGATCAAACCGTTGGCCAGGCGAAGCCTTTTCACTTCCTAAATGGAAAACGCCGCCTCGCGGCGGCGTCCGTACAGACATCCCGACTTTTATTGGTACGCGATGTCCGCGCGGCGGTTTTCCGCCCATGATGCTTCGTCGCTGCCCGTGGCCTTCGGTTTTTCCTTGCCGAAGGAAACGGCCTCGATCTGGCTGTCGGGCACGCCGAGGAGCGTCAGCGATTTGCGAACCGCTTCCGCGCGCTTCTGGCCGAGGGCCAAGTTGTATTCGCTGCCGCCGCGCTCGTCGGTGTTGCCCTGCACGACGACCTTGCGGCCCTTGTTCGCGGACAGATACTTGGCATGCGCTTCGGTCACCGGCCTCGCATCGTTCCTGACGATGTAGCTGTCGTAATCGAAATAGATGCTGCGCTTGGCCAACGCGCCTTTCGGATCATTCAGCGGATCGACCGCCGCGTTCACGGTGTTGACCGAGCGCGAATCGGCGCTCGCCGCCGATTGTGCCGGTACGCTGCCTGCGACGGCAGCTGAGTTCTCTTTGAGAGGCGTCGAAGAACACGCGGCGAGGAGAACTGCGCCGGCTGCCACGGCAGCGAATGATTTGAAACCCTGCATGTACTGCTCCTTCTTGAAATGGGTGGTTCGACCAGACGTTGGCTTGCGTCAATGTAATTCGAATACATTTGGGCAAAATATATTGCCGCAATTGTATACTTGGAGCAACATTTATTTAAGGCTACCAGCATGACAAGGCTTACAAAGTTCGTCGAGCGTTCCATCCGGGCCACAGAGGATGCCGCGGGCGCGGGGGACAGGCAGCTTGCGGTACTTAAAAAGCTCCGCATCGTGATCCGCGCTGCGCAACGGCATTCGACGTGGATAGAAAAGCGATGCGGACTGAACGGCGCGCAACTGTGGATCATGCAGGAGTTGTACGAGGCGCCTGGACTGCGCGTCGGCGAGATCGCCGACAAGCTGGCCATTCATCAGACCACGGCAAGCAATCTCTTGCGGCCGCTGGAACGTAGAGGCTATCTCGTCAAGGAGCGCGATGCGCAGGACAAGAGAGTGGTGAAGCTGGTGCTGTCGGAACAGGGCATGGCCCTTCTTGCACAGGCGCCCAAGCCGGCCCGCGGCCTGTTGCCCGAAGCATTGCGGCAGTCGGATGCTGCGGAGCTGGCCAGCCTGGATGCAGGCCTGGAAGGATTGCTGAACAGCATGTGCGTGGTCGATGAAGCATACGGACTCGAACCCCTGCCTTTCAATATGTAAGCCTGAAGCGGTGGAGCGCACGGATTTGCAAAGTACAAGGAAGATTTATGATTCGGGACCCGATACCCGACGACGTGAAGCGTTTCATCCTCCTCGCTATTCCTTCCATACCGCATCTTGAGGCGTTGCTCCTGCTGCGCGGAGAAAGGGATGCGCCGTGGGATGCGAGACGGGTCGCGCAGCGGCTGTACATGCATGAGAAGAAGACGAACGAACTCCTTTCCGACCTGCACGCGGCCGGCTTCCTGAGCAACGCGCAGATGGACCCGGAGCCGGCGGTATTCGAATATGCGCCGTCCACCGACGAGGTGCGCGAGATGCTCGATCGTCTCGCCGGCATTTATGCGAGAAACCTGGTAGACGTCACCAACCTCATACATTCAAAGACCAGCAGAAAGGCGCAGCAATTCGCGGACGCCTTCAAATGGCGAAAGGATTCCTGACATGGCAGCGGCCATCTACACCCTTTGTGCATTTACCTCTTTCATGTGCGCCTTCCTGCTGCTGCGGGGCTTTTTCAAGAGCGGGCACCGCTTGCTGCTGTGGAGCGGCCTGTGTTTCGTGGGGCTCGTCGTGAACAATGTGCTGCTGATCCTGGACCAGATGGTTTTTCCGGACAGCGATCTGACGACGTGGCGGTTGGCGGCGGCGCTGGTGGCGCTGCTGCCGTTGCTGTACGGACTGATCTGGGAAGACTAACAAGGCGAATGGAGGAATATGCAATGAACGATATGCTCATCGGCGCCATCGTCACGGTCTCGCTGACCGTAGGACTGTTTTTCCTGCGCTTCTGGAGGAGTACCGGGGACAGGTTTTTTCTGTACTTCGCCCTTTCGTTTTTCATTGAAGGCTTCAACCGTCTTTTTCTGGGCGCGGCATCGGCCGAAAACGGAAGCACGCAGCACTATGCGTTTTATCTGCTGCGGCTGGTCGCTTACGGACTGATCCTGATCGCGATCTGGCAAAAGAACAGCCGACGGGGCAAGGGGCCGTGAAAAGCGGTCGCCGCTATTCGTGCATCCGACCCGGCATAGCGCCTGACAGGAAGTCGGTCCGGTGCTCGTTGGGACGCGCGATCGCCGCGTCGACGATAGGCTCGAATTCCGGCGCGCTGTCGGCATCGAAGCCGCAATCGCTATTGCGGCGGTTACGGCCATCGAGGGGAATCGTAATCCCGACCGAAAGCGCAACGTCGCCCCGGCCGGCATCGACCGCGCGGCTCATGCCGATCCTCCAGTTGTCCCTCGCAATATTGAGGTCCCATCCCCGGGCATCGATGCCGTCGACGTAGCTTCCCTGCAGCCGGGTGCAGTCACGCAGGTAATGGGAATAGCGCAGGTGATTGGCGGCGAAGGATGCGCTGCGTCGATACCGGTCATGCATCAGGCGCTTGAGAAAGCCTTGTTCGCGCCGCAGTTCGAGCCGCGTGCCGGCACTTGGACGCAAGCCCAGATCGAGCATGATGGCGTCCACCCGCTCTATTGCGGCATCATTCGCATTGTCCGCCGACGACAGGCCCGCGTAGCCGGCTCC
>JAQGLQ010000012.1 GCA_028292785.1 Noviherbaspirillum sp.
GAGGAGGCCGGCCTGCCCAGAGGATTGATCAGCGTGCTGCCCGGCAAGGGATCAGTCATCGGCGATGCCATCACCTCGCATCCCCTGGTGCGCCGCGTGTCCTTCACCGGCGGCACCTCTACCGGCAGGCACATCGCCCGCATCGCCGCCGACAAGATGATGCCGGTGTCGCTGGAATTGGGCGGCAAGTCGCCGACCATGGTGTTCGAAGATGCCGACCTCGATCATGCAGTCGCGGGCGTGTTGTACGGCATCTTCAGCTCCTCGGGCGAATCGTGCATCGCCGGCTCCCGCCTGTTTGTCGCCCGGGGCATCTACGACGCTTTCATGGACAAGCTCGCGCGCGGCGCCGCCGCACTGCGAGTCGGCGATCCAGCCGACGAGTCCACCCAGATGGGGCCTCTGATCACGCAGCGCCATCGTGAGTCGGTCGAAGCCTATGTCGCGCTCGGCGTGGAAGAGGGCGGTCGTATCCGCACGGGCGGTGTGCGGCCGGCGGGCGCCCAATTTGAGCACGGCTACTTCTATGCTCCGACCATCATCGAAGGCGTGCGCAACGATCAGCGCATCTGCCAGGAAGAGATCTTCGGGCCGGTGCTGGTGGCGATGCCGTTTAGCGACGAGGCGGATCTGATCCAGCAAGCCAACGACAGTGTGTACGCGCTGGCAGCGGGCATCTGGACCCGCGACTACAAGAGGGCATGGCGTGTCGGCCGCGCCGTACAGGCCGGCAACGTGTGGATCAACACCTACAAGCAGTTCTCGATATCGACGCCATTCGGCGGCTGGCGCGACAGCGGCCTCGGCCGGGAAAAGGGCCGGCTGGGCATCTTGCAGTACATGGAACAGAAGAGCATGTACTGGGGGCTCAACGAACAACCTCTCGCCTGGGCGCGTTGATCATGTAGTACAAAAACAAGGAGAAACAAATGGACGTCCTGGGTATTGATGAAATTACATACGGCGCGAACGACCTCCCACTATGCAAGCGTTTTTTTTGCGACTGGGGCATGACGCTGATTGAAGAAACCGCCGACAAACTTGTGTACGAAACACTCAACGGTTGCCGCGTGCTGGTCAAACGCAGCGAGTCCGCTGAGCTGCCTCCGGCAATCGAACCCGGGCCGACTTTGCGTGAAGTCGTCTGGGGCGTATCGGGGCCGGAAGTGATGGAGCGCTTTGCCCAACGGCTCGCCGATATTCCGGGCTATATCAATGAAGGCGGCCGCGTGGGCTGTACCGATCCTATCGGTCTAGCGGTGCGCTTTCAGATCACCAGGAAGCGCACGATCGATGTGGAGTGCGCACAAGTCAATACCTGGTCACACAAACCGCGCCGCAATCAGCGCAGTCCTACTTACGAAAGAGCGACTCCGATCGAAGTAGGGCATGTGGTGTACTTCGTGAAAGACCTCGAGACCAGCGCAAATTTCTATCGCAGCCACTTTGGTTTCGTTACTTCAGACAGTTTCTCCGGCCGTGCCATTTTCCTGCGCTGCGCGCCCGAAGGCGGGCATCATAATTTGTTTTTGCTGCAAACACCGGAGGGCCGAGTTGGCCTGCATCATGTCGCCTTCACCGTCCGCGATATCCATGAAGTATTCGGTGGAGGCATGCATATGTCGCGCATGGGTTGGGAAACGCAGCTCGGACCGGGCCGTCATCCGATCTCGTCCGCTTACTTCTGGTACTTCCGTAACCCGGCCGGCGGCGTGATCGAATACTACGCCGATGAAGATCATCTGGATGCGGAGTGGGAGCCGCGTGAATTCGAGCCGAGCCCTGACATGTATGCCGAATGGGCCATCGATGGCGGAATCGACGGCCATACACGGCGCCAGCGCAATGCATTGGCGCCCGACGGTAAATTCATCACCGAGACATCAAAAGCGAAGACCTGACACATCATGCCAGATAACCAATCGCAAACCATGCTGCTGACCATTGTGCTCAAGCACGACCAGTCGAAGAATCTAGATGCGATCCAAGAGCACATGAAGCAGTTCGACTGGTGGGAACGCTTTCCGATCGAAGGCACGCGCGTCGTTTCATGGACGGTGGCGATGGGCCTCGGCCAGATCGTGACGCTGGAACTGAAACCCGAGCTGTTGGCGAAAGTGAATGTTGAGGTGGAGCGCTCAGCCTGGGGAATATTCCGCACCGAGTTTTATCCGACTTATGACTTCGTACCCGTGCGCGAGCAAATACGCGAGCGCGTAAGAAATGGAGGCAAATAATGCAAGACCGCTATTTGAACCCGCACCAGGCGCGTACCCGCCAGCCGACCCCCTTTGAAGACATGCTTGGTGATTCGATCGAACGCGCTTTTGCCGCCGGTATCCATGAGTTGCCCGGCTTGATCGCACATCTGAATAGAACCGGTCCGAACTGTCCGACCGGGCATCTCTGGACTGAGGACTCGTATAAGACAGTGGTCGCGCATCTAGCCGAGAAATGTTAAGCAACGTAAGAAATTAAGTTTATTTGGTTAAGGATATTGCGATGAAAACGACAGAAAATGACCCGGTCGCCGAGTTTCTAGCAACAGGCCTGAAAGATCTCTGGTATCCGATCTGCCCTTCAAGTTTTGTTGCGGAGCGTCCGGTTTCCCTGCGCCGCCTCGGCCGCAAGCTTGTCGTATGGCGGGAAGCATCTGGAGCATTGCATGCATTGGAAGATCGCTGCCCCCATCGCGGCGCACCTCTGTCGTTGGGCATCGCCATCGGTGACCATATCGCCTGTAGCTATCACGGTGTGCAGGTGCGCGCTGACGGCATGGTGACCAGCGTGCCCGGCAGTCCGGGTTGTAAGATGGAGGGGTCGAAAGCAACGCGTTCATTCCATGTACAGGAAGTGGCCGGAGCC
>JAQGLQ010000135.1 GCA_028292785.1 Noviherbaspirillum sp.
GCCGATCCGGTGAAGGACAACACGTCGAAGGGCTTGAGCGCATCCAGCAGTCCGGCGGAATCGCCGCAGACGATGGACAAGGCGCCGGGCGGCAGCACGCCCGCCGCGATCACGTCGGCTACCATCCTGTGCGTCAGCCAGGCGGTCACAGTCGCCGGCTTGATGACCACCGGCACGCCGGAAAGCAGGGCGGGGGCGGCCTTCTCCCACAAGCCCCAGGCCGGAAAATTGAAGGCGTTGATGAACAGCGCCAGGCCCCGGACCGGCGCCAGGATGTGCTGCGACTGGAACAGCTGATCCTTGGACAGCGTCTTCGCCGGACCGTCGAGCAGGATACGCGCATCGCCCAGCGCAGCTCCGGTCTTGGCGTAATAGGCGAGGGTGAAGCCCGCGCCCTCGATATCCACCGCCGAATCGGCCTGGGTGGTGCCGGAATTGGCGAGGGAAATCTCATAATAGGCATCGCGGTTGGCCTGCAGCACTTTCGCGATCTCGCCGAGCAATGCGGCGCGCTGGCCATAGGTCATCGCTTGCAGCGCGGCCGCGCCCCGGGCGCGCGCGAATTCGAAGCCTGCTTCGAGCCCTTCCGCCCGCCCGCCGGCATGCGCCAGGTCCTGCCCGGTGACCGGGTCGCGCAGCGTATGGACGCTGGAAGTCTGCGGCTGCCATGCGCCGGACAAGTAGTTGTTGAGGAAGATGGTCATGATCGGTATGTGGTTCAGGATGCCTGCGCAGCCTTGAAATCGATTGCGCCTTGCGGCAGGAGGTAGAGCACCAGGGCGCGGCCCTGGGTGACGGTCGGGCGATGGGCGCTGCCGGCTTCATAGACGCACCATCCTGCCGGGCGGCTGTCGAAGCAGGCGCCGTGCGTAAGCGGCATGATGAGGTCGATTTCGCCGCTGGGATGGGCGTGTTGCGGGCCGGCGACGTTTTCCATCTCGACCACGTCGACGCTGAAGCCGTGGGTAGCCTCGGAAGGCTTCACTACCCGGCCGTAGCGGATGCCGTCTGCTTCACGGCTGCACATCCATCCGGCTTTGACGCCTTCCTTGCATGCCTCGAAGATCAGGTCATAGGTGCGGCTGCCCGGTCCATGTTCGGCATTGAGATGCGCTTCCAGCGCTGGCCCGAGCGGGACTCCCTCGATTTCTTCAGTCAAACGGCTTATCAAGCTTTGAAATTCGGTAGGGGTCATTGTTTGCATCTCCTGGGCGCTGCACTTATAGTGCACGATTGGCTACGACGAGAAGCGACTTATATTGCCTATGCGGTGCAGTTTAAATGTAATATCTTGCAGTTGTCAAGGCGATAAAGCATACTATATTTCATCCCGCAGCCTTTGCCTGTCTACCCGGAAAGTTAATCCACGATGAATACCATGGACAAGAATCTGTCTCCTGCTGCGGATGGCGCGAGCGAGGCAAGGGACCCCTTTCTGAGCGCGCTCGGCGAACGGGTGCGGGCCTTGCGCTCCCGGCGCGGCCTGACGCGCAAGGCCCTGGCGCGCCTGGCCGAGGTTTCCGAGCGCCATCTGGCCAACGTCGAATCCGGCGTCGGCAACGCCTCAATCCAATTTCTCCGCCAGCTCGCCACCGTGATCAACTGCAGCCTGGCGGAAATGATAGGCGACGAAACCGCCAGCTCGCCCGAGTGGCTGATGATCCGCGAAATCCTGCGCGGCCGTCCGGAAGAGGAACTGGCGAAGGCGCGTTCCGCGCTCGCCGGCATGTTCGAAGCCCCGACCAGTGAAATCGCGCGGCGCCGGCGGATTGCGCTGATCGGCCTGCGCGGTGCCGGCAAGTCGAGTCTGGGCCGCATGCTGGCCGATGACTGGATGGTGCCCTTCATCGAGTTGAGCCGGCATATAGAAACCGTGGCCGGCTGCAGCGTCTCGGAAATCCATGCACTGTACGGCCCGAATGCCTATCGCCGCTATGAATACAGGGCGCTGGAAGATGCGATCCGGCGCTACCCGCGCGCGGTGATTGCGACGCCCGGCGGCATCGTTTCCGATCCGGCCACCTTCAATCTGCTGCTGTCGCACTGCTATACGGTGTGGCTCAAAGCCTCGCCCGAGGATCATATGGGCAGGGTGGTGGCGCAGGGCGATACCCGGCCCATGCAGGGCAACCGGGAAGCGATGGAAGACTTGAAAAGCATTCTCGAGAGCCGGTCTTCCTTCTATTCCAAGGCGGACCAGAGTTTCGATACCAGCGACATGACGCAGGAAGCCGCGTTCATGGGCTTGATGGAGCAATTGCGCGGCGTGGCCGACAAGTAAGACTGCAAAAGCGTTCCGTTCCGATTCGATAAGTGCGCTGGACAATTAATGCACTTTCTTGCTTGACTCGCCTGAAGTGATGCAATATAGTGCTTCTACACGCAGGACAGTGCAGCATATTGCCTTCAAGGAGCATCAATATCATGGCATCCCCCGTAAATTACGAAACCTCTCCGGATCAATACAAGCACTGGACGCTTGCGGTGGATGGCCCGGTCGCCACTCTCACCATGAATATCGCCGAGGACGGCGGCCTGAAGGAGGGATACAAGCTGAAGCTGAACTCCTATGACCTCGGCGTCGACATCGAACTGCATGATGCCGTTCAGCGCATCCGGTTTGAGCATCCCGCGGTCCGCACCGTCGTCGTCACCAGCGGGCGCGACCGCATATTCTGCTCCGGCGCCAATATCTTCATGCTGGGCAAGTCTTCGCATGCCTGGAAGGTCAACTTCTGCAAATTCACCAACGAGACGCGCAATGGGCTGGAGGATTCGAGCCGCCACGATGGCCTCAAATTCCTTGCGGCGGTCAACGGCGCCTGTGCCGGCGGCGGCTACGAGCTGGCTGCGGCCTGCGACGAGATCGTGCTGGTCGATGACCGCTCTTCGTCCGTGAGCCTGCCGGAAGTGCCGCTGCTGGGCGTACTGCCGGGCACCGGCGGCCTGACCCGCCTGACCGACAAGCTCAAGGTGCGCCACGATCACGCGGATATTTTCTGCACGACTTCCGAAGGCGTGCGCGGTCAGCGCGCCAAGGACTGGAAACTGGTGGACCACATCGCC
>JAQGLQ010000137.1 GCA_028292785.1 Noviherbaspirillum sp.
CTGGTCTGGATGGCGATCATGCCTTTCGTGCCGCGGCCATGCCGGGTGTACTCGGTGATCGGCGTACGCTTGCCGTAGCCGTTTTCGGTGGCGGTCAGAACCGACTGCTGTTCGTTCTCGGCGACCAGCAGCGCGATTACCTGCTGGCCTTCCTCCAGGCTCATGCCGCGCACGCCACGCGCGAGGCGGCCCATCGGTCGCACATCGTTTTCGTCGAACCGTACCGCCTTGCCGGAATCCGAGAACAGCATCACGTCATGCTTGCCGTCGGTCAGCGCCGCGCCGATCAGGAAATCACCTTCATCGAGATCGACTGCGATGATGCCGGCCTTGCGCGGATTGCTGAACTCGGTGAGCGGCGTCTTCTTCACCGTGCCCAGGCTAGTCGACATGAAGACGTAGCGATCGTCCGGGAAGGTGCGGTTTTCGCCCGAAAGCGGCAGCACGACCGTGATCTTCTCGCCATCCTGCAGCGGGAACATGTTGACGATCGGCCTGCCGCGCGAATTACGCGAACCTTGCGGCACCTCCCACACCTTCAGCCAGTACAGGCGGCCACGATTGGAAAAGCAGAGGATGTAGTCATGGGTATTGGCGATGAAGAGCTGGTCGATCCAGTCGTCTTCCTTGGTTGCCATCGCCTGCTTGCCGCGGCCGCCACGCTTCTGCGCGCGATATTCGGACACCGGCTGCGACTTCATGTAACCCGTATGCGACAAGGTGACCACCATGTCCTGCGGCGTGATCAGGTCTTCGGTGCCGAGATCGGTTGCGTTCAACTCGATATGCGAACGGCGCACGTCTTTCGCTCCTGCGCCATACTCGTTTTTGGCGGCGCCGAGCTCTTCGGTGATGATGGTGGTGACACGCTCGGGTCTTGCCAGAATATCGAGCAGATCGGCGATCTGCGCCATCACGTCACGGTATTCGTTGACGATCTTGTCCTGTTCGAGCCCCGTCAGGCGCTGCAGCCGCATCTGCAGGATTTCCTGCGCTTGGTCGTCGGACAGCTTGTACAGACCATCCGGCTGGATGCCGTAATGCTTGGGCAGGCTTTCGGGACGGAAGGCATCGATGCCGCCGGTATTTTCGGCGCCGGTACGCATCAGCATTTCGCGAACCACGGAGGAATCCCAGGCGCGCGCCATCAATTCCACTTTGGCGATCGGTGGCGTCGGTGCGGCCCTGATGATCGCAATGAAATCGTCGATATTCGCAAGCGCAACCGCCAGGCCTTCCAGCACATGACCGCGCTCGCGCGCCTTGCGCAGTTCGAATACGGTGCGCCGGGTGACGACTTCGCGGCGGTGCGACAGGAAGCATTCCAGCATCTGCTTCAGGTTCAACAGCTTCGGCTGGCCGTCGACCAGCGCAACCATGTTCATGCCGAAGGTATCCTGCAGCTGCGTCTGCTTGTACAGATTGTTGAGCACCACTTCCGGCACTTCGCCGCGCTTGAGTTCAATCACGACGCGCATGCCGGATTTGTCGGACTCGTCGCGTATATCCGAAATGCCTTCCAGCTTCTTGTCGCGCACCAGCTCGGCAATGCGCTCGAGCAGCGACTTCTTGTTCACCTGGTACGGCAGTTCATCGACAATGATCGCGGTGCGGTTTTCCTTGCCAAACTCTTCGAAATGCGTCTTGGCACGCATGACCACGCGGCCACGGCCAGTACGGTAGCCGTCGCGCACGCCGGATACGCCGTAGATGATGCCTGCCGTCGGAAAATCCGGAGCCGGGATGATTTCGATCAGTTCGTCAACAGTGCATTCCGGGGTACGCAGGACATGCAGCGCGCCATCGATGACTTCGGTGATATTGTGCGGCGGGATGTTGGTAGCCATGCCCACGGCGATGCCCGAAGACCCGTTGATCAACAGGTTCGGAATCCGGGTCGGCAGGACGGACGGCTCCTTCTCCTTGCCGTCATAATTCGGTTGAAAATCGACCGTGTCTTTTTCGATATCCGCAAGCAGTTCGCTCGAAATCTTGTCGAGCCGGCATTCGGTATACCGCATCGCCGCCGCATTGTCGCCATCGACCGAACCGAAGTTCCCCTGGCCGTCGACCAATGTATAGCGCATCGAAAAATCCTGCGCCATACGCACCAGCGTGTCGTAAATCGACGCGTCGCCGTGCGGGTGGTATTTACCCATCACCTCACCGACCACGCGAGCGCATTTTACGTAGGGCCGGTTCCAGACGTTGTTCGTCTCATGCATTGCATACAGAACGCGACGATGCACAGGCTTCAAACCATCCCGCACATCGGGCAATGCGCGACCCACGATCACGCTCATCGCGTAATCGAGGTAACTCTTGCGCATCTCTTCTTCGAGGGAAATCGGGATTGTTTCTTTTGCGAATTGATCCATTATCGGAGTGGCTTGTCTCGTGCTGAAGTTGGGCGTGGAGTCCGTGTTTTGCAGTAAATCGTGCTATTGGACGTAACAGAAGATTTTACCACGCGGGGCCTGGTACAGGCCTTTTCAGACTGTTCTTGCAGTCAGTCTACAGGCCGGAATTCGTGTCATTAACAAGAAAATATGAGGTTATAACTGTCTGAAAACGCCAAAACCCGTTATTTTTTCAAATAATCGTCGATTTATTCATCATACACATATGACAATTATCATTTAGGTTCTACACTCGGGGAGTTAACCTTTATCCAAGTCGGAACGACTCATTGCAGTGGAAAATTACGTAACCTAACTCGGCACCATGGCATTAACATATTTGGTTAGAAATATTTTTGGAAACGCCAGTATTTTCTGCCATCACGTTGCGAAAAAACAACATACCAATAAAATCGTAGCCTGCGAGAATTAAGCGGATTCGCGCAATGTCAAGCCTGTGGCAAAATAGAGTTGATTAAAGTGCATTGAAGATCATTGCAGGCGAACAACCCTACAAAAAGATGATCTAATAGCGCGTGGAAGTATTAGTAATTGTTTTAATAGTTGCGCAGATATTCTGCGGATAACCAATCAAGAGGAAAAAATATGAATAATTTAGCAAAACTCGTCTTCGCTGCGTCCGCAGTAGTGAGCATGTCTGCGTCCGCACAGCAGGATATTCAGGCGAAGACTCCGAATAGCGCATACCTGCAAGACAGCCGTGGCGTTATCGTTCGTGATCCATTCGGCCTCTGCTGGCGTACCGGCACCTGGACACCGGCCGACGCCGTGCCAGGCTGCGATGGCGAAATCGCCAAGCCGGTCGTTGCCGCTCCTGCTCCTGCGCCTGCTCCTGCAGCTCCCGCACCGGCACCAGCTCCGGCACCTGCTCCCGCCCCTGCTCCGGTTTCCGAAAAAGTGACATTCGCTGCTGACACCTTCTTCGATTTCGACAAAGCCGTCCTGAAAGCCGATGGTAAAGCCAAGCTCGACGACCTGACTTCCAAGCTGAAAGGCATGAACCTCGAAGTCATCATCGCCGTTGGTCACACCGACTCCGTCGGTAGCACTTCCTACAATCAGAGACTGTCGGTCCGCCGCGCTGAAGCCGTCAAGGCATATCTGGTTTCCAAAGGCATCGAAGCCAACCGCGTGTACACTGAAGGTAAAGGCGAGAAGCAACCAGTTGCTGACAATAAGACAGCAGCAGGCCGTGCCAAGAACCGCC
>JAQGLQ010000139.1 GCA_028292785.1 Noviherbaspirillum sp.
GATTGGCTGTTCTTCCCATGCTTGAACTATTTTTTAGCCAGCTGCTTAACGGGCTCGCCATCGGACAGGTATATGCCTTGATTGCGCTCGGTTTCAGCCTGGTTTTCGGCGTTTCCAACCTGATCAATTTCGCCCAGGGCGCGCTGTTCATGCTCGGTGCGTTCATCGCATTCACCGGCGTTACCGTGCTGCGGCTGCCTTTGCCGGCAGCGGCGTTGCTCGCGATTTTAGCCGTGACCGTACTGGGCATGCTGCTCGAGCGGGTCGCGCTGCGTCCGCTGGAGAACGCGCCCTATATAGCCCCGGTCCTGTCGACGCTGGCCATCAGCATCATCATCGATCAGCTGGCGGAGATCATCTGGTCTCCCGAAGGGCAGGCGTTTCCGCTGCCGTTTGAGGAGGTCAGCTTCTTTTTTGGCAGCGCCTACATCACCAGCACCGATCTGCTGATTTTCGTCTTTGGTGGCAGCGCCGCGCTCGCACTGAGCTGGTTCCTGTCTCGCACCTGGCTCGGGCGCAGCCTGCGCGCAACGGCGCAGGACCGCGATGCTGCCGCCCAGCTCGGGGTGAGCACCAGCGATGTCAAGCGCTTGGCATTCGGCCTGGCCGGCGCGCTCGGCGCATTGAGCGGCATCTTGGTTGCCCTGTACTTCAAGAGCGTGTTCCCGCAGATGGGGCTGCCGTACGGTCTGAAGGGCTTCGCCGCAGCCTTGCTTGGCGGGCTGACCAGCATACCGGGCGCAGTGCTCGGCGGCCTGCTGCTGGGCATGGTGGAGACGATGGCGAGTGCCTACCTAGGCGAGGGCTTTCGTGACCTTGTTGCGTTCTCGCTGCTGCTGGTGTTCCTGGTCTTCCGGCCGCACGGCCTGCTAGGCGATCGCCGCCTGAATGCACTGGGCGGTGCGGGCGGCGCTTCCGGCGCAATGCCCAGCACCAGCATCCTCGCTTCCTCTTCCAGCCAGCGCGGCGCAATACGCGCGTTCGAGCTGCCACCCTGGGGCTTCCTAGCGGCCGGATTCGTGCTGGCTTTTTTTCCCTTGGTCACCCAGAGCGCCTATCTGCTGCAGGCAGTCGTGTACGCCATGGTGTTCGCCTTGCTGGTGGCGAGCCTGACTCTGGTATCGGGCACGCTCGGCATCCTGTCCATCGGCCATGCGGCCTTCTACGGCACGGGCGCTTATGCGGCCGGGGTGCTGGCGCGCAGCACCGGCTGGCCGGCCGAACTGGTACTGCCGGCGGCGGCGCTGCTGACCGCGGCGGTAGCGCTGGTGTCGGCCCTGCCCTTGCTTAAACTGAGTGGACATACCGCGTCGCTGGGCACGCTGGCCGTGGGACAGATCGGCTATCTGGTTTTTATGACATGGTTAGATGTGACGCGCGGTCCGATGGGATTGATTAATATCCCGGCGCCGCATCTGGCGCTGCTGGGAGATATTCGCCTCGGAGCCATTGGTCAGAAATACTGGCTGGTGGCGGCGGTCGTCGCGCTGGCGCTGTTCCTGGTTCAACGCCTAGTGAATTCAGGCATCGGCAGGGTCTGGCGCGGTATCCGGGAAGACCGGCTGGCGGCGCACGCGGCAGGTCTGCCGGTTCACCGCTATATTCTGACCGGTTTCGCTGTGTCCGGCCTGATGGCCGGACTGGCGGGCGGCCTGTTCGCGTACGTGCAAGGCGTGGTCAGTCCTGAGAGCTTCACCGTGCAGGCATCGATCCTGCTGCTGACCATTGCAGTCCTCGGCGGCCTGGGCAATCTGACCGGCGCGGCGCTGGCCGGCTTTGCGCTGACGCTGCTGCCCGAACTGCTGCGTTCGTTCGCCGACTGGCGGATGATTGTCTACGGCCTGGTGCTGCTGCTCGTGCTGCGGCTGCGCCCGCATGGCTTGCTGGGAGCACGATGATGACCAAGAAAGAATTTTCAGATGGACGCGGCTTGGTGCTGCAGCAAGTGGCGCGGCATTTCAGCGGGGTGCGCGCGGTGGACGGGGTCAGTTTTTCCTTGGCGCCGGGCGAAACCCTAGCGCTGGTCGGGCCCAATGGCGCCGGCAAATCCACGCTGATTCAGCTGATCAGCGGCCTAGAACAGCCGACACACGGCCAGATCCTCTTGAATGGAAAGCGCATCGATCGGCTGAAGCCGGAACGTATTGCACGCCTCGGACTGGGTCGCAGCTTCCAGACCTCACGGGTGTTTCCGGGGCTGTCGATCTGGGACAGCGTCTTACTCGGCACCCAGGCTGGTCTGCTGCGCACGCCAAGCGGACGCCTGCGCAATCCGCTGCAGGAATGCCTGGGTGTGCTGTTCGGCCTGCGCTCCTGGCGCAGGCTAGTGGAGCAGCAGGAGACCATCGCCCGCGACACATTGCAGCTGTTCGGCGACCGACTCTGGCCGCGCCGCGACGCCCCGGCTTTCAGCCTTTCCTATGCCAACCGGCGGCGGCTCGAGATCGCCAGGGTGCTGGCGGGGCGACCCGATTTCCTGCTGCTGGACGAACCGGCGGCCGGGATGAATCCGACCGAGACGGCGGAGCTGACTGAACTGCTGCTTGCCTTGCGCCGGCAACAGCCTGAACTCGGCATCCTGGTTGTCGAACACAAACTGTCGCTGGTGCGCCGCGTGGCGGACCGTGTGATCGTACTTAACCAGGGGCAAATGCTGGCCGAAGGGACGCCGGACGAGGCGCTCGACCATCCGGAAGTGGTCGAGGCTTACCTCGGCACCAAACGCTTGCGCCCCAATGCAACGGATGCCCATCTTGGCTGATCGAGACCCCCTTTCTTCCGCCCTGCTCACGATGGACTCGGTCGACGTGCATTACGGCGCCGTGCAGGCGCTGTTCGGCGTCAGCCTGGAAGTACAACCGGGCGAAGTCGTGGCGGTCCTGGGAGGCAATGCCTCCGGCAAGTCGACCACGCTCAAATCCGCGCTCGGACTGGTGGTTCCGACCAGCGGCCGCATCGTATTCGATGGACAGGAAATTCAAGGCAAGGCGCCGGCGGACATCATTGCCCGCGGCTTTGCCAGTGTGCCCGAAGGACGGCGGGTATTCCCGGAAATGTCGGTATATGAAAACCTGCTCATGGGCGCCTACCCGCGCCGCGCGCAAAAGGAGGCGATCGCGCGCGACCTGGAAGCGGTGTTCGGTGCTTTCCCGCGGCTGGCGGAACGGCGCCAGCAGGCTGCCGGCACGCTGTCCGGGGGCGAGCAGCAGATGCTTGCGCTGGGCCGCGCCTGGTTGCGCCGTCCGCGGCTGGTCTGCATCGATGAGCCTTCAATGGGCTTGTCGCCGCGCCTCGTCGATGCCGTGTACGAGGTGCTTTTCCGCTGGAAGGCGGAAGGCCAGACCATCCTGCTGGTGGAACAGAATGCGCGCATAGCGCTGGAGCTGGCCGACCGTGCCTATGTACTGCAGCACGGCCATGTAAAGCTGCAAGGCAGGGCCGCTGAACTGGCGCAAGACACCGCAGTGCAAAAAGCTTACTTAGGTGCGGCATGAAGCCGCACGGATGAAAGGCCTACCCATGCAAGAAAAACAGATTCCCTACTTGCGCACCGACGTGCTGGTGATCGGCGCCGGCGGCGCCGGCATGAGCGCGGCACTGGCGGCGGCACAGGCCGGACGCAATGTGCTATTGGCCGACCGCAGCCTGATCGGGCGCGGTGGAGCGACCATCATGGCGCAGATGACAGTCGCCGCCGCGCTCGGCGCGCAGACCGAGGATCACTGGCGCCACCATTATGCCGACACCCTCGCGGCCGGCCGCGGGTTGTGCAATGAAGCGCTGGCGCGCGTGCTGTGCGAGGAAGGCATCGATGCCATTCGCCTGCTCGACGATTGGGGCGTGGGCTGGGCGCGCAAGGACGGCAAACTGTCGCAGGTGCAGGCGCCGGGCCACGACCGTCCGCGCTGCGTGTATGTCGATATCCTGGACACCGGCCCGGCCGTAGCCCAGACCCTGCGCACCCAGGTCGCGCGCGAATCGCTGGTGCGCCGCGTCGGCGACCTGCTGATCTGCGAACTGCTGCTGCGCGAAGGGCGCGTCGTCGGTGCGCTGGCCTTGCATCTGGACAGCGGCGAACCGGTGCTGATCGGCGCCGGTGCCACCATCGTCGCCACCGGTGGCTTGACCCGTCTCTACCGCCGCAACAGCGCCTCGCTCAACATGGGCGGGGACGGCTTCGCGCTGGCGCTGCGGGCGGGGGCCAGCCTGATCGACATGGAGTTCGTCCAGTTCTTCCCCATCGGCCACCTGGCACCGCGTCTGGTCGGCTTCGATCCCATCATGTGGGACCCGTTCCGGTACAAGCTCGGTGGCCGGCTGTTGAATGGCAAGGGCGAGGAATTCGTCGCACACTATGACAGCAACGCCAAGCTCGACGGCTACACCACCACCCGCGATCTGACCACCTACGCCATCCTCAAGGAAGTGGAGGCCGGCCGCGGCTCGCCCGCCGGCGGTGCCTGGCTCAGTTTCCGCCACTTGCCGGAGGCGACGCTGCGGGAAGGTTTTGGGCCGGTGATCGACAAGCTCCTGGCGAACGGCATCGATCTCACGAAATCGATGATCGAAGTGGCGCCGATCGCCCATTACCACATGGGCGGCATCAAGGTCGATACCGACCTCGCCACCGATGTGCCCGGCCTGTATGCAGCGGGTGAAGCCGTGGGCGGCGCCAACGGCGCCAATCGCCTATCGGGAAATGCGATCACCGAGGCGGTGGCCTTCGGCCTGCGCGCCGGCCGCAGCGCAGCGCGCGACGCGGCGGGAGCGGACCGGCTTTCCTCGACCGAATTGCAGTCGCTGGCGAGCCCGCTGCTGGCCGAATTGCAGCAAGCACAGCCCGCACAGGCAGCGCAGGCGTCGCCCGCCGCGCTGCTGGAGCAGCTGCAGGATGTGATGCAGGATTATGTCGGACCGTTCCGCACAGGCCACGGACTGCAGGAGGCGCTGCGCCGGCTGGAGCAACTGAGCGCCGCGTTGGGGCAGGCACTGCCAGGCGGCACCGGCGCGCAGGACCCGACCAGGCTTGATGCGCTGGACTTGCGCAACATGCTGCTGGTGGCCGAAGCGGTGACGCGCTCGGCGCTGGCGCGGCAGGAAAGCCGTGGCGCGCATCAACGCGAGGATTTTCCGGAACAGGACGAGAGCTGGACCGTCAACCAGACAATCGCGCTGGCCGGCCGCAGCTGGTCGCTGGTGCGCCAACCAGTGACGAGATTGCAAGCGCACGAGCTTGCTTCAGACAAGGCAGGAGAGCTTCAATGAGTGAAACCAATTCCGGGCAGCAGACGGTACGCCTGCATGTGCGTCGCGGCTGTGGCGAAGGCGAATCACGTATCGACGAATACACTGTGCCAGCCGAGGCCGCGGCCTCACTGCTGGACGGGCTGCGCTGGGTGCGCAATCACCTGGACGACAGCTTGGCCTTCCGTTATTCCTGCATCAACGCCAATGCTTGCAAGGAGTGCATGATGCATTTCGACGGCAAAGTGGTCTATGCCTGCCTGGCACGTCCGCAGCCGGGTGCTGAACACCTGGTCGAGCCGCTGCCGAACAAGGCCCGCCTGCGCGACCTGATCACGGAAATCGCACCCTCCAAGGAGCGCCTGTGGCTGGATAAAGACGCTACGCAGGACAAGGACGACTGAGTGCGGCGGCTTGCCCGCCGCCAGAAGGAAAACTACCGAGATTAGCCATGACACTCCCATCACCACCGGACAAGAACGTCCATAAACAACCACCGCGAATCCTGTCTTCCGCCCATCTGGCGGAAGGTCCGCATGCCGAACTGTCCGAACTTGAATTCGGCATGATCATCGCGTACAACGCATTCAGCCGCTGGGAGGTGCGATGCATAAATGCCGCCGGGACAGCTGACCTGGCCATCACTGACGTGCTGGTGCTGCATCACGTATTCCACCGCGGACGCGACAAGAAGCTGGCCGACATCTGCTTCACCCTCAACTATGAAGACACCCATGTCATCAACTAATTCGTTGAGGAAGCTGATTTCCATGGATCTGATCGAAGGCAAGAAGGTCGGCAAGGAAGTGTTCTATGCCACATCCAGTAAGGGCATCGCATTGATTGAACGCTTTCGCGACGTGCGCGAGCGCTGCTGGCTGGCAGGCATCAAGGGCGACATCGCCGACGGCCGCATGTTGTCGGAAACAGCACGCAGGCTGCGCCTGCTCTCCGGTGTCTACGATCAGGCCGCGCGCGCGGCATCCTCGCTATGAGCGCCGCCGTCATGATCGCGGACCAGGGCCGCTGGGAATTCTGGATCGACCGTGGAGGCACCTTCACCGACATCGTCGGCAAGCGTCCCGATGGCGTGCTGGTCAGCGCCAAGCTGCTGTCGGAGAATCCGGAGCAATATGAAGACGCCGGTGTGCAAGGTATACGCCAGTTGCTGGGCTTGAAGCATGGCGAGCCGGTCCCGGCCGAACGGGTGGCGGTGGTACGCATGGGCACCACCGTCGCCACCAACGCCCTGCTCGAACGCAAAGGCGCGCAGGTACTGCTGCTGGTGACGCGCGGCTTCCGCGATGGCTTGCGCATCGCCTACCAGAGCCGGCCGCGACTGTTCGACCTGGAGATCGTGCTGCCCGACATGTTATACGAGAACGTAGTCGAGGTGAACGAGCGCATGGGCGCCGGTGGTGAGGTGATCACGCCCTTAGATGAAAGTGGCGTTCGTACGGCCCTGCAGGCGGCACGCCAACATGGCCTAAGCTCGGTGGCGATCGCCTTCATGCATGGTTATCTCAATCCGGCGCACGAGGAACGCGTGGCCGAGCTAGCGCGCGATGCCGGCTTCGCCCAGGTATCGGTATCGCACAGGGTCTCGCCGCTGATACGCTTCGTTGCGCGTGGCGACACCACGGTGGTGGACGCCTACCTGTCGCCCGTGCTGCGCGCCTACGTCGATCGCGTCGCCGGCGCGCTGCCCGGTGTGCGGCTGCAGTTCATGCAGTCCAATGGTGGCTTGACCGACGCGCGCAGCTTCCAGGGTAAGGATGCGGTGCTGTCCGGCCCCGCGGGCGGCATCGTCGGCATGGCTCACGTGTCGCGCGCCGCAGGCTTCGACCGCGCAATCGGCTTCGACATGGGTGGCACCTCCACCGATGTCTCACACTTCGCTGGGGAATATGAGCGCAGCTTCGACACCATGGTCGCTGGCGTGCGCCTGCGCGCGCCGATGATGAGCATTCATACGGTGGCGGCGGGTGGCGGCTCGATACTCCGCTTCGATGGTGCGCGCCTGCGCGTGGGACCGGAATCGGCCGGCGCCAATCCCGGTCCGGCCTGCTATCGGCGCGGCGGCCCGCTCGCCGTGACCGACGCCAACGTATTGCTGGGACGGATACAGCCGCGCTTCTTCCCCGCCGTCTTCGGACCGAATGCCGACGCCTTGCTGGACGATGAGGTGGTGCGCGAACGCTTCGGGCAGCTGGCCGAACAGGTAAGCGCGAGCGGACGTGCAATCAGCCCCGAGCAACTGGCGCATGGCTTCCTGGAAATCGCGGTGGCGAATATGGCCAACGCGATCAAGCGTATTTCAGTGCAGCGCGGGTATGACGTCACTCGCTATACCCTGACCACTTTCGGCGGCGCCGGCGGCCAGCATGCCTGCGCGGTGGCTGACGAACTTGGCATGTCGCGCGTGCTGATACATCCGCTGGCTGGCGTGCTGTCGGCTTACGGCATCGGTCTGGCGCTGCCGACCGCGATTCGCGAGCGTTCAGTCGAGCGGCGCTTCGACGCCGATGGTGAGCGCGACGCGCGCGAAATCGCGGCCGCGCTGGCAGACGCGGCGCGCGCCGAACTACAGGTGCAGGGGAATGCAGACGGCACTGAAATCACAGTCGTCTGCCGCCTGTTTCTGCGCTACGAAGGCACCGATACCGCATTGCCCGTGCCCCTGGGCGAAGCTGGCGCCATGCGCACGGCTTTCGAGCAGGCATACCGGCAGCGCTTCTCCTTCCTGATGCCGGAGCGTCCACTAATTATCGAATCGGCCGTGGCGGAAGCCACCACCGGCAGCGGCACCGTACAGTCAGGGCGTGAACAGCCGCAGCGGCGCAGCGGCGACCCGGAAGTGGCGGCTGTCGTACCCATGCATGTTGGCGACGACTGGCTGAACTGCCCGCTGTACCGCAGTGCCGACCTGCAGCCGGGCGACGTTCTCGCCGGCCCGGCTTCGATCAGCGACGCCAATTCCACAACCGTGATCGACCCTGGGTGGCGCGCTCGCGTTACGAAAGAAGGCAACATCCTGCTCGAGCGGGTGCAGCCGCGGTCGCAGCGGCGCGCCTTGGGTACCGATGCCGACCCGGTGATGCTGGAAATCTTCAACAACCTGTTCATGTCGATCGCCGAGCAAATGGGCTACCGGCTGCAGAACACCGCACACTCGGTCAATATCAAGGAAAGGCTGGATTTTTCCTGTGCCATCTTCGACGCCAACGGCGGGCTGGTTGCCAACGCCCCGCACATCCCAGTGCACCTTGGCTCGATGGGCGCCAGCGTGCGGGCCGTGGTTGCCGCCAACGGCGAACGCATGCGCCCCGGCGACGCCTATGTGCTGAACAACCCATACGCCGGCGGCACACACCTGCCCGACGTCACCGTCATCACACCGGTATTCGGTCATGACGGCGGCGCGCCGCTGTTTTATGTCGGTTCGCGCGGCCATCATGCCGACATCGGCGGCATCTCTCCCGGCTCGATGCCGCCGTCTTCCGTCAGCATAGAGGACGAAGGCGTGCTGATCACCAATTTCCAACTGGTGAAACAGGGGCATTTCCGCGAGGCCGAGATGCGCGAACTGCTGCTCGGCGCTCGTCATCCGGTGCGCAACGTGGAGCAGAATCTGGCCGACCTGCGGGCCCAGGTCGCGGCCAACGAGAAAGGACGCGAGGAATTGCTGCGCATGGTCGACTACTATGGCCTGGAAGTGGTGCAGGCCTATATGCGCCATGTGCAGGACAATGCGGAAGAGTCGGTACGGCGCGCGATCGATCGCCTGCAGGACGGCAGCTATGTGCTCAACATGGATAACGGCGCCCGCATCGCGGTTTCCGTGAAGGTCGACCATGCAGACCGTAGCGCTGTGATCGACTTTAGTGGTAGCTCGGCGCAGCAGCCGGACAACTTCAACGCGCCGAGTGCAATCACCACCGCTGCTGTCCTGTACGTATTCCGTACCCTGGTCGCCGATGACATCCCGCTCAACGCCGGCTGCCTCAAGCCGCTGCGGATCGTCGTACCCGAAGGCTCGATGCTCAATCCGAGCTTCCCAGCCGCCGTGGTAGCCGGCAACGTCGAGACCTCGACCTGTATTACCAATGCCTTGTTTGGCGCATTGGGCGTGCTTGCAGGTAGCCAGCCCACGATGAACAATCTCACCTTCGGCAATGCGCGCTATCAGTATTACGAAACTATTTCCGGCGGCTCCGGCGCGGGCGCGGGATTCGCTGGCGCTTCGGTAGTGCAGACCCATATGACCAACTCGCGCATGACCGATCCCGAGGTACTGGAGCAGCGCTTCCCGGTAAGGGTAGAGCGCTATGCGATCCGCGAGGCCTCTGGCGGCAACGGCCGCTGGCGCGGCGGTAACGGCGGCATACGCACCCTGCGCTTCCTGGCTCCAATGACAGTGGCCATCCTGAGCAACGGCTTCCGCCATCCCGCATTCGGCTTGCAGGGCGGTGGACCCGGCGCCGTTGGCCAGGCGCGCGTACTGCGCGCCGACGGCAGTGTTGAGCCACTGGACCATGCCGACCAGGCGCAACTGCAGGCGGGCGATGCTTTTGAGATCGAAACCCCGGGTGGCGGCGGATTCGGTGCCCTGGGTAGTGACCCGGAGGGCACATGATGCCCGCGCAGACTCCGCTTGCCGGACTCCCTTCGGTGCACGGTACGCCTGTGCATATCGGGTTTCCCGGCGTGATCGGTATCGAAGGTGTCGCCCGTCCTCTCTATGGAGATGCCGTCGAAGTGTGTGACGACGAGCTGCCAGTCTTCTGGGCCTGCGGCCTTACGCTGCAATCCGCGATCTGCACCGCGCGGATGCCGTTTTACGTCACTCATTCTCCAGGTTGCCTGCCGGCGACCGACCTGCTGAACCGCCGGCTTGCCATCATCTAGGGTCCCGTCCACTTCACGATTTTAGCCTACCATGACCGATCAGCCAGTAGCAGACACATCGACGCATCGTTATCCAGATTCCCCCATTTATCTCGATTACGCAGCCACGACTCCGGTCGATCCGCGCGTCGCCGAGAAGATGCTGGAGTTCATGACACAGCGTTTCGGCAATCCCGCCAGCGTCTCGCACAGCTTCGGCATGGATGCCGCGATGGCAGTCGAAATGGCGCGTGCCCAGGTGGCGCGGCTCATAAACGTATCAGCAGCGGAGATCGTCTGGACCTCCGGCGCCACCGAGTCGAACAACCTGGCGCTCAAGGGCGTGGCCCACGCCCTGCGCGAGCGCGGCCGTCACCTGGTGACGGTGACGACCGAGCACAAGTCGGTGCTGGATTCCATGCGGCGCCTGGAGCGGCAGGGATTCGAGGTGACTTATCTGCGCCCGGGCAGTGACGGCCTGCTTGACCCGAATGAATTCGCCGGGGCGCTACGCGACGACACTGTTCTCGCGTCCGTCATGCTGGTCAATAACGAGATCGGCGTCATTCAGCCGATCGCGGCGCTATCGGAGATTTGCCGTCGCAAAAACGTGTTCCTGCATGTGGACGCAGTGCAGGCTGCGGGCAAGTTGCCGGTCGATGCGCGCGAGCTCGGCGCCGATCTGATGTCGCTTAGTGCGCACAAGGTCTATGGACCGAAAGGCGTCGGCGCGTTGTATGTGCGCTCGGCGCCGGAGCTGCGGCTGGAAGCGCAGATCGATGGCGGCGGCCATGAGCAGGGCCGACGGTCGGGAACGCTAGCCACGCACCAGATCGTCGGCATGGGCATTGCATTTGAGATTGCCCGCAGGGAGCTGCAAGAAGAAAGCGCGCGTATCACCGCATTGCGCGGCCTGCTTGAGAGTGGACTGTCTGCCATCCCCGGCGTGCATTTCAACGGCTGCGTGCGACAGCGCGTTGCGCATAACCTGAACGTAAGTTTTGCTGGCGCACGCGCCGGGATACCGGAGCAATTGCTGGCCAAGGTCGCGGTATCAGGCGGCTCGGCCTGCAATTCGGCCAGTGCCGGGCCGTCCTACGTGTTGAAGGAACTGGGGCTTTCCGACGAACTTGCCCGCAATGCCATCCGGATCTCCATCGGGCGCTTCACGACGGATGAAGAAATCCGGTTTGTGCTGGAGCAGCTGCGCCAGTCGATGCCGCATTACAGCTGATCTGTTGCGTGGCAAACCTCGTCGTTCAGGGCGAGGTCAAGAGCGCGGGCGGCGTAGCCGCCCCTGAGTTTTCCAGACGGGCGTCTGCTGCTGTTCGATGTACTGCCGGAAAATTTCGATCGGCGCGCCGCCACAACTTCCTGCGAAGTACGACGGCGACCATAATGTGCCGGCCCAAAGCCTTGCTCGAATGCTTGGGTAGTCCTTTTTTCGGATCACCCTGCTCGAGACCCCCTTGAGGCTATTGACCAAGCTGGACACGGCAACCTTGGGAGGATAATTAACCAGAAGATGCACATGATCATCCTCCCCCTCGAACTCGACGAGCTCTGCCTCAAAGTTCTTGCAAACGCTTGAAAAGATCGGCCGAAGGTCGACGAGAACCTCTCGCGTGAATACATTTCGGCGGTATTTTGTCACGAAGACCAAATGTAGCGTCTGCACGATCTGCGCGCATGTATTGAATAAAATTGTCCTCTACTTTTGATGTCTGCTTTCGCAGCATCGAACAGGCGCAATGGCGGTCTGCTTCTGGCCGGTAAGCGTCTTCGATAATTGAGTGCCGCCTGCCCGTTATCAGTCAGTAGACCCAGGTTTCAGTGACCCAATAAAATCCAGTACCTCGTTCTCCCGATTGTCGCTAACGAGTTGGGCCGGCGTCTTGCCGTCAAATACCGGCAACGGCTCATTCATCCAGACATTTGCCGCAGCATCGGTTCCCACAATGCTTCGAATCCGGTGCATGACTGTGTAATAGGCCTGTGCTTTGCGTGATTGCGCCTGAAACCGTGCGCGCAGTGCTTCAACAGCTTGAGGAGAAAGGGATTTGTCTTCAGTCATCAGGATCCGCCGGTTCCGAACGCACAGGCAGGCCTGCGCATCTCTATAAGTCGTCGGTCATCATAC
>JAQGLQ010000203.1 GCA_028292785.1 Noviherbaspirillum sp.
GGCTGATCCGCTGAAGACGCCGCCACACATTGCACCGGTTTGGTATTTCACGCCGTTCTATTCGATTCTGCGCGCAACCACGACACAGTTCATGTATGCGCTGGAAGTCGGCGTGCTGGCCTTCGTTGCGCTGATCGTCCTGAAATCCCGGCTAAACGCCTTCGCAAAGATGGTCGCCATCGTTGTCGGCATCGTCGCCGTCATCGGCATGTTCATCTTCGATCCGAAATTCTGGGGCGTCGTGCTGATGGGTGTTTCGGTGCTGATTCTCGCGGCACTGCCGTGGCTTGACCACTCGCCGGTCAAGTCGATCCGCTATCGTCCGACTTGGCATAAATACGTCTATTGGATATTCGGTATCGCCTTCCTGATTCTCGGCTACCTTGGCGTGCTGCCGCCGACCGAGGGACGCACTCTGGTTGCGCAGATCTGCACATTCATCTACTTCGGCTTCTTCCTGTTGATGCCTTGGTGGAGCGCGATGGGCCGCTTCAAACCGGTGCCGGACCGTGTCACGTTCCATCCGCACTAAGCCGCAAAGGGAAATGAGAACCATGAAATTGCTGAAAAAAATCATTGCGGCGTTGGCATTTGTGCCTGTAGTTGTTCTGGCTGCGGAGTCCGAATTTCCGCTCGACCACGTGCCTGACCGGACGAAAGACCTTCCCGCCTTGCAAAATGGCGCGAAGTTGTTCGTCAACTATTGCTTGAATTGCCATTCAGCCTCGGCCATGCGATATAACCGTCTCAAGGACATTGGCCTGACGGAAGAACAGATCAAAAGCAATCTGCTGTTCGCTACCGACAAAGTCGGCGATCTGATGAAGGTGCCGATGCCTACGAAGGACGCCAAGGATTGGTTCGGTGCGATGCCGCCGGATCTGTCGGTAATTGCACGCGCCAAGGCGTCCGGAGCGGGAACGGGAGGGGACTGGCTGTACACCTATCTGCGTACCTTCTACAAGGATGACACGCGGCCGACTGGCTGGAACAATATGGTCTTCCCCAACGTCGGCATGCCGCATGCGCTGTGGGAGTTGCAAGGAGTGCGCGCTGCCAAGTTTGCCGAAGAAAAGGATGCGCATGATCCGAGCAAGGTGGTGCACAAGTTTGCCGGCTTTGAACAGGTCAAACCTGGCAAGCTGTCCGCTCTCGAGTACGATAACGCAATTGCGGATCTGGTCGGTTTCATGGAGTGGATGAGTGAGCCCGCGCAAAACACGCGCAAGCGCCTGGGCGTCTGGGTATTGTTATTCCTTGGTTTCTTTACATTTCTTGCATGGCGTCTGAACGCATCTTACTGGAAAGATATCAAGTAACACTTTGAGCCTGTCATCCGTGAGATGGCGGGGGTTTGTTTCGGGGTGAGCCGTACAGCGTCTCACCCCTTTGTTTCTAAGGAACTGCAAAATGATGGTTCTCTATTCGGGCACGACCTGTCCTTTTTCACAACGCTGCCGCCTCGTGCTGTTCGAGAAGGGCATGGATTTTGAAATCCGCGATGTCGACCTGTTCAACAAGCCAGAAGATATTTCGGTCATGAACCCATATGGCCAGGTGCCGATTCTGGTCGAACGCGATCTGATCCTGTACGAATCCAACATCATCAACGAATATATCGACGAGCGCTTTCCCCATCCGCAACTGATGCCGGCGGATCCTCTGATGCGTGCTCGCGCCCGTCTGATGCTGTTCAATTTCGAGAAGGAATTGTTCATTCATGTGCATACCTTGGAGAACGACAAGGCCAAGGGCGCGGAGAAAATCCAGGAGAAGGCGCGGGCGGAAATTCGCGACCGGTTGACGACGCTGGCACCATTATTTCTGAAGAACAAATACATGCTCGGCGACGAATTTTCCATGCTGGATGTTGCCATTGCGCCGCTACTCTGGCGCCTCGATCATTACGGCATCGAGCTATCGAAAACCGCGGCCCCACTGATGAAATATGCGGAGCGGATCTTCTCCCGGCCAGCATACATCGAGGCGCTGACACCTTCCGAAAAAGTGATGCGCCGATAATCGGTTTATCATAAGTACTGTTGTATTCGATAATGACCGGCGTTAGGGCATAGTTGCCGGCGCCTGTCGAGAGACCCATGCCTTGCACGGCGGTCAGCTGGCCATACAAGCCTTTCAGGCCCAATATCATGTCGGAAATTTCTACTAAACCCTATCTTCTGCGTGCCATTTACGAATGGTGCACCGACAATGGCTACACCCCGTACCTCGCGGCAACGGTGGATGGACAAACGCGTGTCCCGCGCGAATTCGTAAAAAACGGTGAGATCGTTCTGAATATCAGCTTCACAGCCACAAGCGGATTGAAAATGGACAATGACTTCGTCCGATTCAACGCTCGCTTCGGCGGTGTCGCGCGCGAGATTTCCGTTCCCGTAGAAAACGTAGTGGCAATCTATGCGCGTGAGAATGGCCAGGGAATGGCATTCGAGGTATCACGCTTGCCTGCGCGTGACGAAGATAATCGCGCGGATACTGCAGAGCAGGATAAGTCCAATACCAATGGCCTGGCCGCTGTTCCTCCCCAGGAAAAATCCGCTGCTCACGATGTAAGCGACACTGTAGACACTGATCCAGAGCCACCAAAAAAAGGTGGAAGACCTACACTAACCCGCATCAAATAAAGTACAATATACGTCTTTCAGGTTAAGCCGGCTTAGCTCATTTGGTAGAGCAGTTGACTTGTAATCATCAGGTGGCCAGTTCGAATCCGGCAGCCGGCACCAATAAAAAGCCCATGTTCAGCAGTGAACATGGGCTTTTTTCTTGCTTTCGTGCGTTTTTGCCTTCAAGCGCGGCCGGCCGGCGCAGGAATGCCGAACCAGCGATTTATCTCAGCCTTTCAGCACGTTCTGCAACTCACCGGAGTCGTACATCTCATTCATGATGTCCGAGCCGCCAACGAATTCGCCATTGACATAGAGCTGCGGAACCGTCGGCCAGTTCGAATATTCCTTGATGCCCTGACGCACTTCCTGGTCTTCGAGCACGTTCACCGTAACGATGTTATCGACGCCGCACGCCCTCAGAATCTGAATCGCCTTTCCGGAGAAGCCGCATTGCGGGAATTGAGCCGTGCCTTTCATAAACAGCACAACCGGATTCTGCGTCACGGTCTCTTTGATCCAATCTTGCACATCGCTCATGGCACTACCTCTATCAAATATTCAGAATATAAGCATTATATGGAAAAGCTCCATCCAGCGCCGGCTGCGGTGCCCGCGCTGAATCGAAATGAGTCCGGCCGTCAGGATTTCAACTTCGCAAAGGCGGCCGCCATCGCGCTTCCGCCCGCCGGTTGACGCACCTGCTGCTGATGCTGTGCGAGCCGCTTCGCGTCGTTGCGGTCGCCGCGCTGCTCGGAACGCGTGCCAACAGCCTGCGGCGTATCGGAAAGCCGCATGGTCAGTGCAATCCGCCTGCGCTTTTCATCGACTTCAAGTACCTTGACTTTTACCACCTGGCCGGCCTTCACCACCGTGTGCGGATCTCGCACGAAGGTGTTCGATAGCGCCGAAATATGCACCAGTCCATCCTGATGTACGCCGATATCAACGAAAGCGCCGAAGGCGGCTACATTGGTTACCACGCCTTCCAGGATCATGTCAGGCCGCAAATCGTTGATGTCTTCGACGCCATCCTTGAATGTCGCGGTGGTGAACGCCGGGCGCGGATCGCGGCCGGGCTTTTCGAGTTCCTTCAGGATATCCATGATAGTCGGCACGCCGAATTTTTCATCTGCGTACTTGGCGGGATTCAGCGACTTCAGCAGCCCCGTGTCGCCGATGACGCCTTTGACATCTTTCTTGATGTCCGCGACGATCTTTTCCACGAGAGGATAAGACTCGGGGTGGACCGCCGACGCGTCGAGCGGATTCTCGCCGCCCATGATGCGCAGGAAGCCCGCCGCCTGTTCAAAGGTTTTATCACCGAGGCGCGGGACCGCGCGCAAGGCCGCGCGCGAGTTGAACATGCCTTTCATGTCGCGGTAGGTGACGATGCTTTGCGCGACACTGGCATTGAGTCCGGAAACGCGCGCAAGAAGGGGAGCCGACGCGGTGTTCACATCGACGCCGACCGCATTGACGCAATCCTCGACCACCGCGTCGAGCGTGCGCGCCAGCTGCGACTGGCCGACGTCATGCTGGTACTGGCC
>JAQGLQ010000281.1 GCA_028292785.1 Noviherbaspirillum sp.
GTATCCCAAGCGAGGGCCTATCGTTTTCCGAGCGTGACGGCGACATGTGAAAATCTTTTCATATCAATGGGATAACTGCACTTTGGCGGCCACCTAATCTGCTTTTAATCCTTCTTTAATCGGCTCAAAACCACTCTCGACAAACGATAGCGGCGACCGGCGCCCATTCGCATGCGGCAGAACGGTCGAATGCATGGTGCCGAAACCGCGCGGGCGCAGCGCCCCGAACGAAGGCTCTTTTCGTTTCACGCCATATAATTTACGTCTATAATCAAAGGTTTTGCGAGACGTTGCGCTGCCGGCTATCGGAAGCCATCGGTCACCAAAACGCCGAATTCGGGCAAGCCGCCTGCCGGTTTCAAAAAAATGTATTGAGGGAATAATGAGCGACGCACACAACGAACACGAATCCGCGATCAGGACGCCGAAACAGCTCATCGCTGCCATCGCTGCGGGTTTTCTGATCCCCATCATTTGCATCATCCTGCTGGTGCAGTATGTCGCCAACGAGACGACCGCCGGTTCCGGATCAGACAGCCTGACGCCGGAAGCCGTAGCCGCAAGGCTTAAACCGGTCGCCGACGAAGGCTTCACCTTCCGCGATGCGAATGCGCCCAAGCAGTTGCAGACCGCCGATGCCGTTTATAAGGCAACCTGCGCGGCATGCCACGACAGCGGCGCTGCCGGCGCGCCGAAGACTGGCGACACAGGCGCCTGGTCCGCCCGTATCGCCCAGGGCTACGACACCCTGGTATCGCATGCGATCAAGGGCATCCGCGCGATGCCGGCCAAAGGCGGCAATCCTGATCTGGACGACGTCGAAGTGGCCGCCGCGGTGGTCCTGATGGCGAACAAATCCGGCGCGAAATTCAAGGAACCGGAAATGAAGGCGGCAGCGCCGGCTGCCACAGCCGCAGCGCCTGCCGAAACAACCACCGCAGCGGCACCTGCTGCTGCGGCGGCACCTGCGGCCGCAGCACCTGCCGCCGCACTGGCCGGCGCTCAGCCGGCGGTTGCCGCCGAGGCCGGCAAAAAGGTATATGACACAGCCTGTGTAGCCTGCCACGGCGCCGGCATCGCGGGCGCTCCGAAGGTCGGAGACAAGGCTGCGTGGACGGCACGTATCGCTCAGGGTTCTGCCACCCTGTACGAACACGCGATCAAGGGCTTCCAGGGCAAGACAGGCATGATGCCTCCGAAAGGCGGTTCCGCCGCGTCGGATGCGGACGTCAAAGCCGCGGTCGACTACATGGTGGCGGCTTCGAAATAATCAGCTTCGGCACAACAAAGCCGACCCGCGGGTCGGCTTTTTTTATGTCGGCATTTGCATTTATCTTGGTTGCTGATATGGTTGCGGCTGCTGCGAATATGGCTGTTGCGGGTATTGCTGCTGTTGCGGGTATTGCTGCTGTTGCGGATATGCCTGCGCGACTGCCTGCTGTTCCGCCACATAGATCTCGACCCGCCGGTTCCTCGCGCGATTGGCTTCCATATCGTTCGACGCAACCGGTTCGCGCGAACCGCGGCCGTCCACGTTGAAGCGGTTCGCCGCAACGCCTCTCGCTGTCAGATAGTCCCGCGCATGCGCGGCCCGGTTGATCGATAGCGGATTGTTGATCGCATCGCTGCCTGTGCTGTCGGTGTGGCCGACGATGGTCACGGTCGTGGATGGATTTTCATTCAAGGTCGATGCGAATCGGTCGAGCACCGGACGGAAGTTGGACTTGATGTCGGCGCGGTTGGTATCGAACGAAATGTCGCTCGGAATGTCGAGCTTCAGGCGGTTGTCGGCGGTCTGCGTCACCTGGACGCCGGTGCCTTGCGTCGCCTGCTGCATCTGTCGCTTCTGCTGTTCCATCCTGGCCGACCAGATGTTGCCGATCACTGCGCCGGCGGCACCGCCGACAGCCGCTCCGGTCGCGGTCCTGCGCCCACCACCGCCCCCCGTTGCGGCTCCGATCACCGCACCCAGACCCGCGCCGACGCCCGCGCCCGTCGCGGTTCCGCGCTGTACCTGGTTCATATCGGCGCAACCGCTCAGCGCCGTGAGCGCGACGAGTGCTGTGATGGTGAATTGCTTTTTACTTGGCATGATGCACTTCCTCTTGTCTGAATAACCATCGATTCGACAGAGGCGGGAAGTGTTAAGTTCGTCCCGTTACAGTTTGGTAACGTTTTTCCAGCGTGGGCGCGCGCATGCATGGGATGCATGCCACGCGACAGCGATATCACGCAGCGGCGTCGGGCGCTGCCGTCCGCGCCGCAGCCTTGCGCGCTGCTCTTTTTTTCAGCAGCGCCGCGGCCACCGCTCCGGCCACGCCAAGGATGGCCGCACCGCGCGTGACCGGCTTCGGTAACGAGGTTTTGGATAAAGCCGCCATGCCGCTTGCGAGCAGAGGCAGCATGGCCTGCAGATCGAGCCCGGGGCCGCTTGCGGAAGGCGCCGTGCCCGCTGCGGCATTGCCGGCTTTCAGCGCCGTGGCGGCCGCGCTGACGATGTGGCCGATCAAGCCCTTGGCCAGCGCGGCCGGCCGCAAGCCCGCGACAGCGCAATTCTTCGCATGCACGATGCCTGTGCGATAGCTTGCGCCTTGCTCGATCAGCCTTTGCCTGCGTTCATCGACAGTGGATGATGTCGCGCGATGTGCTTCATTCATCATGGCATGTCCGTGATCGTCATAAGAAGGCGTCGCGATCCTTGCGCAGTTCCGCCAGCGTGTGCGGCATCGACAGCCGGTCTCCGCGCAGCAGGGACTTTGCATAGGCAAGTATGCCGATCCCGGCCAGAGTGAACAGGATGGCCAGCAGCAGCAGAATTTTCCAGCCCCACGTTTCCCAAGCGATGACCACCACGAGCGCGGTCCAGCACGCGACCGCGAACCATATCGCGATGACACCGAGCGCGGCCATCATGGCAAGCCTTGCGAGCTTGCCCCGGATTTCGCCTAGTTCGAATGCGGCAAGTTCGATGCGGCTGGCCGCCAGCCCGAACATGTTTTTCACGAGTCCAGCGATGCCGGCGATCAGGCCAGGATTCGCATCGGCTCGTTCGCCGGCTGTTTCACGCTCCATGCGGCGGACCTTATTTGCGACCGAGCAGCATGCCGAGCAGCATGCCCGCGCCGGTGGCGATCGCGACGGCGGCCCAGGGATTCTGCTGAACGAATTCGTCGGTGGTCTGCGCGACTTCCTTTCCGGTTTCGACAGCGGCGGCCTGAACTTCCTGCGCTTTGTCCATCGCGGTGTCGAGCAGCATCAAGCCTTTATTGCGCAGATCCTCGGCCTTGACGCCGGTATTCGATGTCGCTTCCCGAAACAGGTCCTGTGCGTCCTTGATCAGGCTTCTCATGTCGTTTCTTACCGTCTTGATGTTCGATTCCAGCATGTCGATGCTCCTGTAAAAATATAAGCCGCAGCTTACGGGAGGGAAGGCATGCGCGGCAAGCGCGGCATGCGGCGAAGGTTCCGACTCCTCATGATGGAGATAATTTACCGAATGTAAACCTATCCTGCTTGACGTAGCTACAGTCTACCGCGTACTGCGCTTGTGCCGCAGCGCTGTCATGCGGCCGCCATGCGCAGTTCCGCGATCGCTTCGATGCTGCCGATCTGTATGGCGACCGGATTGAATGTGACGAGGTGCCCCGTGGGACGCCATGCGAACAGCCATTCCTTTTGATGCGCAAGCGTCTTGTCCTTGGAAAATACGGCACCCAGCGGGCTGGGCATTCCATATGAAACGCCGGCGTCGATGCCTGCCCACTCGGGCAATGCTTTTTGCGCCGCGCGATGAATCCGTTCGCCGAACTGTTCCGTATCGTGAATCACCAGACAGCAATCGGCGCCACCGGCTTCGTCGAACAGTTTCTCGCTCCATGTGCTTGCGAGGCTGAGAACCAGGTAGGCGGGAGGATGCGCGCGCGGTCCGAACGGAAGAATCTGGCGATTTTCCGCGAGACGCGACGTGGATTCGCTGTTGGCAGGCTGCAGAACAAACTCCCCGAACTGCAAAGAGCGCTCCAACCACTCCTTGCGCGAGTAGCGGTACAGCTTGGCGGGACGTGAATACGCGGCGGGCGAAGATGGGGGACGTGAAGATTTCATCGAAAGAGGTTAAATGAAAGCGCACATTTAACCATACGCGTGACAAATCACAGCCGGAGCATGGTTCT
>JAQGLQ010000293.1 GCA_028292785.1 Noviherbaspirillum sp.
GCTCGACAAAGTGAAAAGCACCAGGCCGAAAGTCGCATCATATAGTCCGGCCTTCTGGCCCCAGAACTGCAAACGGTCGATCGCCAGCGGAATGAAGATCGCAGCCGGCAGCAGGCGTCGCGCGGTCATCCCGCCTGCGCTTTGGTTCGTCAGCAGGGACATCAGCCCCCGATCCGGCCGTACCGCCAGGATTCCGGCGCAAAGCGCAAGAGCCGTCAGTGTCACGGGCAATGCAATCGTGCCGTAATACGGTATGCGGTACAGTGCGGTTGCCCCGTACAGATAGCCTATCGCAGGAATCAGCGCATTGAACATGGCGGCGATGGTCAAGCCTTCCACCCATCGTGAACGAAGCCTGGCTGCCAGCATCAACATGGCCGCACCGGCAAGGACGAAAATTGTCGCGGCTGCGGCCGCCATGCGGCCCGGGTAGATCGAGTCCGTCGGATCGGAGTCCGGGAAAAGCAGGGTGTCGATGCGCAGATCGATATTTGTCACATATTGAATAAGCGTCAGCGCCCCGATCGCCAGCACAAGGCTGGAGGCAAGCGAGCTGGCAAACAGCGCAACGGGGTTTTCATAGTGCGCAGCCAGAAGACCGAGTGCCAGTCCCGAGGACAATAACGCAATCCCGACATTGAACTCGATGGGGGATCCGCCAGGGATGAAAGACTTCAGGATACGGATATCGGCAATCCACCCGGCGATGATCGCAAGGCCCACCGCAATGACAATCACGCTCGCGCCCTGTGCGAAGGCCGCGTAGCGGTTGCGATGGTCGTAGGCGTGAGACATCGTGATGTGAACGACTGAAAAATCGTCCGGGTTTGTTTTTATGGAATTTTGCGGCCGCGATGATATTTTGAGAATGCGTTCTTGTCATCATGGCCTTTACCACCGGGCAAGTTCATGTCGCTGCAACTTACTGCCCGTTGGTAAGACGATCGAGTGGAATTTAAAGTTCAATGCGAATTTGCAAAGGTACAACGCCGGTCGCCGAGAACCCGCAGGAATCGAAGTGCGAATGCGCGATGGGTATGGAAGATGGATGGTGGAGCGGAGGAGGATCGAACTCCCGACCTTCGCATTGCGAACGCGACGCTCTCCCAGCTGAGCTACCGCCCCATCCATGAGCGATTCTAGTGACACACTGGATGCCGTGCAAGCCTCATATAGGCGAAGAAATAGTGATGTCTTGAAAACACATCCTCAAGTGCTTGAATCTATTGACGGAAATTCGATTGCACCACTATAGTTGCGAGATGATTTCCGAATTTCATCAACTTGCCGAAAAAATCAGTCAGCTTGCTGAACTTGCCAATGCATTGAGACGCGAGAATGCTGAATTGCGCGTGAGCATTGCGGGACTGACTACCGAGAACGCCGAACTGGAAAATCGGATTCAGGAAGCATATCGCCGCGTATCCGCGCTGCTTGAAAAGATACCCGTGACGGATGCACAGGATGAGGAGGCTGCATGATTCAATTGGATGTCACCATCATGGGCCAGCCATACAAGCTCGCTTGCAAGGACGGCGAAGAGTCGGCGCTGGCTCACGCGGTCGCTCATCACGATGAGAAGATGAGAGCGATCCGCGATGCGGGAAAGATCAAGGGCAATGATCGCATCGCAGTCATGGCCGGGCTTGGCATTGCAGCCGAACTGCTGGCTGCCAAATCGCCTGTAGGACCTTTGGCGGATATGACAAATGCAGAGGTGGGTCAGAAAATTGCTGCCATGCATTCCATACTGGATGCCGCGCTCGCTCCTCAGGAAAATCTTTTCTAATCGTTTCAAACGCTTTGACATGAGCATGGATTGGGGTACACTAAAACTTCCTGCCGTGTTCGCGATTGCCATATATTCCTTGAACCATTTATGTGCATCGGTTGCGGAATTTTGTTCGATGGGAGTGATCGTCGCTAGTCCGATGAACCCGAAGTTGAACTAACTGTGACCACCTTGAACCGTAAGGTTCGGGATGCCGGCAAAAACGGCACAGGCGGGACTGGATTCCAAAGCGGCTGCAATCATTGCAGCCGCTTTTTTATGCGCGCGAAATTCAACCAGAGGAGGCGAGGTTGCATGCAATACTGGCTGATGAAATCCGAACCGGATGACGTGAGCATCGATGACGCGCTCTCGGCTCCCGCTCAAATCGTTCCCTGGGTCGGTGTTCGCAACTATCAAGCTCGTAATTTCATGCGCGACCTGATGCGGGTAGGCGATGGAGTACTGTTCTATCACTCCAGTTGCGCCGAGCCCGGGATCGCGGGCCTGGCCGAGGTCGCGAGCACCGCGTATCCGGACCCTACGCAATTCGATGCAAAGAGCAGATACTTCGATCCCAAGGCAAGTCCGGAACAGCCACGCTGGGTGCTGGTCGATATAAAGGCCAGGAAGAAGACACGGCTGCTGACGCTTGCGGAACTGCGCTCGCATCCCGATCTGGCCGACATGCAGGTGCTCAGGCGTGGCAACCGCCTGTCCATCACTCCCGTAACTTCGCACGAATGGCATTGCATCGCGCGACTGCTTTGAATCCTGATCTCGCAAGGATACGCTCTGAAAGAATCGCATCACGCTGATATGATGCGTTCGAACTCAAATGTCGGAACAGGGCGGAATGGATATCTCTTTAGTACTGGTATTGCTGGTCCTCGGGGCCGCAACCGGATTTGCCGCGGGTTTGCTCGGCATTGGTGGCGGCATGTTGATGGTGCCATTCATCACGATGATCCTGAGCGCTAAGGATTTTCCGCGGGAGCATATCGTTCATATGGCGATCGCCACGTCGCTTGCCACAATCATGTTCACATCGATATCCTCGGTGCGCGCGCATCACAAGCGCGGTGCGGTGATCTGGCGCATCGCGGCGTTGTTCACGCCGGGCATCCTGATCGGCTCCTGGCTCGGTCCATGGATCGGTACGAAGATGAACTCTTCGGCGCTGGCGGCGTTCTTTGCCGTTTTCGTCGCGTTTTCGGCAACCCAGATGCTGCTCGACAAGAAACCCAAGGCATCGCGCGAACTTCCCGGAGCGCCCGGCATGTTCGTGGCCGGCGGCATCATCGGCACACTTTCCGGGCTGGTTGGCGCCGGCGGGGGGTTCGTGTCCGTACCGTTCATGACCTGGTGTAACGTCAAGATCCACAATGCGGTCGCGACGAGCGCGGCGCTCGGTTTCCCGATCGCGCTGGCCGGCACGCTGTCGAATATTTATTACGGCATGAACGTGCCGGACCTGCCGTCCGGTTCTCTTGGTTACATTTATTTGCCGGCCTTGCTGGTTATCTCGCTTGCCAGCGTGACCACGGCGCCGCTCGGTGCCAAGACCGCCCACAGCTTGCCGGTGAAGACCCTGAAAAAAGTTTTCGCGTACATGCTGTATGCGCTCGCCGTGTACATGCTTTACAAAGCGCTGCGCTAGGCATCCTTGAGCAGGTCGCGCAAGACGTTCTTCTGCACCTTGCCCATCGCATTGCGCGGCAATTCCGCCATGAAGTAGACGCGTTTCGGTACCTTGAAGTTCGCTATCTTCGTCTTCAGCGCGCCGATCAACTCGGCTTCCGATAACGCGGAGTCCGGCGTGGCGATCACCACCGCGGCCACCGCCTCCCCGAAGTCGGGATGCGGCACGCCGATCACAGCCGACTCGACGACATCGTCGAGCTCATCGATGAAGGACTCGATCTCCTTCGGATAGACGTTGTAGCCGCCGGAGATGATCAGGTCCTTGCTGCGGCCGACAATCGACAGGTAGCCCGCCGCATCGAATTTGCCGACGTCCCCCGTCCTGAAAAACCCGTCGGGCGTAAATTCTTCCGCGGTTTTTTCCGGTATGCGCCAGTAGCCCTTGAAGACATTTGGCCCCTTGACCTGTATATCGCCAATTTCCTCCGTCTCGCATTGCGTGCCGTCGCTTCTGACCACACGCACCAAGACGCCCGGAAGAGGCAGACCGACCGTGCCGCCCGCTCTTTTGCCCTCGTAGGGATTGGATACCAGCATCGTCGTTTCGCTCATGCCATAGCGCTCAAGGATGGTATGGCCGGTTCTCTCGGTGAACGTATTGAACGTATCGATCAGCAGCGGTGCCGAACCCGACACGAACAGGCGCATGCCGGCGCAGGCCGTCCGGTCGAATGAAGGTTCGCTCAATAGCCGCACATAGTAGGTGGGCACGCCCATGAATACGGTGGAGCGCGGCAGATGCTTCAGCACTTCCGCAGCATCGAACTTCGGCAGAAATATCGTCTTGCTGCCGCTGAACAGGGCGCCATGGGAGGCAACGAACAAGCCGTGCACATGAAACAGCGGCAGGGCATGCAGCAGTACGTCGCCTTGCCGCCAGCGCCAGTATTCATGCAGTACCCTGACGTTCGAAGCCAGGTTTTCATGCGTGAGCATCGCTCCCTTGCTGCGGCCCGTTGTGCCGGAGGTATAGAGTATGGCGGCGAGATCGTCCGGCTGCCGTTCCACGGTGTCGAAGCGGTCCGGCCGGGTTGCCGCCCGCGCCAGCAGGGAACCGTCGCGCCGATCGCCGAGCGTGAACACATGCGCGGTCCCGGTCTTGAATGCGATCTGCGATACCCAGCCGAAATTCGGCGGAGAACAGACGACGACGGCGGGCTCCGCGTCCTTGATGAAATATTCGACCTCGGCCGCGCGATATGCCATATTCAGCGGCAGATACACATAACCTGCCCGGATGGTTGCCAGATACAGGATCAGGGCTTCAGGCGACTTGTCGACCTGCGCGGCTACGCGCGAATCCCTGGGTAGTCCCAGGCCGGCGAGCAGGTTGGCGATCTTCGCGCTGGCGCGGTCCAGATCGTTCCATGAGTAATAACAGCCGTCATGGGTTTCGATCGCACACGCAGTGCGGTCTTCTGGAAAACGGGATTGGAACAAGTGATAGAGATTGGCGTTCATATTATTCAGGCCCTCTGAAGAGGCCTTTTACTGTATGCGATCCATAGTAGCGCCATACCCAGCACGATCATCGGCAGCGATAGCATCTGCCCGGCGGAGATGGTCCAACCCGCAAACGTGACCTGATAGTCGGGAGTCCGGAAATATTCGGTGAAGAAGCGCGCGCAACCGTAGCCGAGCGCGAACACGCCGCTGACGGCCATCGTCGGGCGCGGTTTGCGCGCATACAGCCAAAGAACGATGAACAGCAGTACGCCGTCGACCAGTGCCTGATAGATCGGCGACGGATGGCGCGGCAGATTGTCGACGTTCGGCCAGATCATCGCCCATGGCAGAGAAGCATCCGCCACCCGGCCCGGCAGTTCCGCATTGATGAAATTTCCTATGCGTCCCGCCGCATAACCGAGCGGCACCATCGGCGCGATGAAATCAAGCACGTCGAACAGGCTGCGACCCGCTTTTCGCCCCCACAGCCACATCGCGATCATCACGCCGAGGAAGCCGCCATGGAAGGACATGCCGCCTTTCCAGATCGCGAAAATCTCCAGCGGATGCGAAAAATAGTACGCGGGATTGTAGAACAGGACTTCGCCGAGCCGGCCGCCGATGACAACACCAAGCACGCCGTAGAACAGCATGTCGTCCAGGTCTTCCTTCTTCCACCCGGCCGCGGCAATATGCGGCTGCCGCACGCGCAGCTTGCCGAGGGCGATGAACTGGATGAACGCAAGCAGATACATCAAGCCGTACCAGTGCAC
>JAQGLQ010000316.1 GCA_028292785.1 Noviherbaspirillum sp.
ATGCAATTCATTGGTGCCGCAGCCACAACAGAATTGCCAAAAAAAAATTCCGATTACGGCAGGCAATGGCAAGGATGACATTGTATTGCATGCAACCATAATGCGCTGGGACAACCTCGAACAGCCATGAAACTTCCTCGCGACGATGATGCCGGGCATTCTGTTCCAGCCTCTTTTGCGAAGCCTTTCGCCGCGGAACCGGCGGCCCGGATAAAAATGAAGCCTGGGCGGCATCCAGGCTTCATTGCGGTACTGGACTCTCCGTCAGTTCTTGTGCTGCATGGCGTTCGCATCCGCCACCGCTACCGCGGTCATATTGACGATGCGGCGCGAAGTCGCCGCCGGATTCAGTATATGCACGGTCTTGGCTGCGCCAAGCAGGATCGAACCCACCGTCACGCCCTGCCCGCCGGTGATCTTGAGCAGATTGAACGCGATATTCGCGGCGTCGAGCGACGGCATGACAAGCAGGTTGGCGCTGCCTTCAAGCGTGGTACTCGGCAGGAAAAGTCGCCGTACATCCTCGACGAGCGCTGCATCGCCCTGCATTTCGCCTTCGACTTCAAGCTGGGGCGCAGTCCGCAGCAGGATGTCGCGCGCCGCCCGCATCTTGCGGGCCGACGGCCGGTTCGATGAGCCGAACATCGAATGCGACATCAATGCAACCTTCGGCTGCAGGCCGAAGCGTGCAATCTCTTCCGCCGCCAGCCGCGTGATGTCCGCAAGCTGCTCAGCGGTCGGATCATCGTTGACATAGGTGTCGGTGATGAACAGGGTGTACTTTTCCAGCATCAACGCATTCATCGCGGCGAAGACCTGCGCTCCGGGGGCCAGTCCGATGACATCGCGCACGTGCTCCAGATGTCCTTCGAAGCGGCCCACGGTGCCGCACAGCAGCGCATCGGCGTCGCCCATGTGCAGCAGCATCGTGCCGATCAGCGTCGACGAGCGGCGCAGCATCGACTTGGCCATGTCGGGCGTAACGCCGTGGCGGCCGCGCAACTCATGATAGGCCTCATGGTAGGCGCGATAGCGCGGATCGTCCTCGGGATTCACCAGTTCGTAATCGACTCCCGCCTTCAGGCGCAGGCCGGCCTTCTGGACGCGCATCTCGATCACATGCGGCCGTCCGATCAGGATCGGCTTGGCAAGCCCCTCATCCACGACAGTCTGCACCGCGCGCAGCACGCGCTCTTCTTCTCCTTCGGCATAGGCCACGCGCTTGGGCGCCGCCTTCGCCACGGAAAACACCGGCTTCATGATGAGACCGGTATGAAAGACGAAATGCGTCAGCTGCTGGCGATAGGCGTCGAGATCCTTGATCGGACGCGTAGCGACGCCTGACTCTTCGGCGGCCTTCGCCACTGCCGGCGCGATCTTTTCGATCAGACGCTGGTCGAATGGCTTGGGAATGATGTAGTCGGGACCGAAGGTAAGATCCTGGCCGGCATAGGCTGCCGCCACCGCATCGTTGGTTTCCGCCTCGGCCAGTTCCGCGATCGCCTTGACGCAGGCCAGCTTCATCGCTTCCGTGATCTTGGTCGCGCCGCAGTCAAGCGCACCACGGAAAATATAGGGGAAACACAGGACGTTGTTGACCTGGTTCGGATAATCGGAACGACCGGTAGCGATGATGCAGTCCGGGCGCGCCGCCTTGGCAAGCTCCGGCCGGATCTCCGGCTCCGGATTGGCGAGCGCGAGAATGATCGGTTTGTCGGCCATGGTCTTGACCATCGCGCCGGTCAGCACGCCGGCAGTCGAGCATCCGAGGAAAACGTCGGCGCCTTTCACGATATCGGCCAGGACGCGCGCATCGGTCTTTTGCGCATAGCGCGCCTTGTTGGCTTCCATCTTGCTGTCCCGTCCCTCGTAGATCACACCCTTGGAATCGGCGACAAACACATTCTCGCGCTTCACGCCGAGGCTCACCATCGTATCGAGGCAGGCGATGGCGGCCGCGCCCGCGCCGGAGACGGCCAGCTTCACCTTGTCGATCTGCTTGCCCACAACTTTCAGGCCGTTGAGCAGCGCGGCGGCGGAAATGATGGCGGTACCGTGCTGGTCGTCATGGAAGACGGGTATGTTCATGCGTTCGCGCAATTGCTTCTCGATGTAGAAGCATTCGGGCGCCTTGATGTCTTCGAGGTTGATGCCGCCCACCGTCGGTTCCAGCATGGCGATTGCCTCGACCAGCTTGTCGGGGTCTTCCGACGCCAGTTCAATGTCGAATACATCGATGCCGGCAAATTTCTTGAACAGACAACCCTTGCCTTCCATGACCGGCTTGGATGCGAGCGGACCGATGTTGCCCAGTCCGAGGACGGCGGTGCCGTTGGTGACCACCGCCACCAGATTGCCGCGCGAGGTGTAATCATGCGCGGTCGCCGGGTCCTTGGCGATCTCTTCGCAGGCGTACGCGACGCCGGGAGAATAGGCGAGCGACAGGTCGCGCTGGTTGGACAAAGCCTTGGTAGCGACGACTTCTATCTTGCCGCGCGTCGGGCTGCGATGATATTCCAGCGCGGCTTCGCGCAACTCGTTTTCCCTGGTCGCGTCCGAACCCATCGACTCTATGCTCATGATTACTCCTGATTCCTGTAATTGATTTTCGACAATGCGCGCCATGCAGATGCGGCGCCAGTCCTTTATCTGCTCGATATGCTGTCTGCCCGCAACGGGCCGGCTCGCGTGCTGCCGAGGAGATATTTCGTCGCCGACATACGGCCAAGCTCGCGGGAGAAAGCGCCTCCTGCTCCGGAACTCTGCGGCAGAAAAATCATATGAGCAGTGTAAAGTATTCTGTTGCAGGATCATAAACGAAACTCGCGAATGCCCGCGACCATCCACGTCGATTCGCGGGCCATCGGAGGACTGTTAGCCCGCCTTAACAA
>JAQGLQ010000379.1 GCA_028292785.1 Noviherbaspirillum sp.
GCGCGCTGCTGCTGCGCACGCCGGCCGGGAATGTGCTGTGGGATTGCATCGCATTGATCGACGATGCGACGATGGACATCATCCGCGCGCTGGGCGGCATTTCGGCCATCGCCATTTCGCATCCCCATTACTACACCACCATGGTCGAATGGGCGCATGAATTCGGATGCAAGGTCTGGTTGCACGAGGACGATCGCGAATGGGTCATGCGTCAAGATGAATCGCTGGTCTTTTGGGGCGGCGACACGGCCCGCCTGCTGGACGAGCTCACCCTGGTCCGGCTGGGCGGGCATTTCAGCGGCGGCACCATCCTGCATTGGCAGCAGGGCAACGATGGGCTGGGCGCGCTGCTGAGCGGCGACATCCTGCAGGTCGTGGCGGACCGGCGCCATGTTTCATTCATGTGGAGTTATCCGAACTACATTCCGTTGCCGCCTTTCACGGTGCGCGCCATGGAGCAGCGGCTACGCAACTTCGAGTACGACGCAATCTTTGGCGGCTTCTGGGATGCCGAGATAACGCGCGACGGCAAGGCTGCCGTTGCCGAATCGTTCCGGAGGTATCTTTCCATGCTGGAGAAAGGCGAAATCGGATAACACGCCGGCTCCGCGATCCGCGCGCGGAATTGACAATTTATTAAACTTTCCTGTTGCCTTCCGGTCTATCGGTTGCATGCGTGCATCCAATACGCGGTCACGCCGGTCCGCTTTTCGACAATTCCGGTTCCACTAATTCAACGATAAAGGAAGGCATATGATCGATACCACTACAAGCAGCGCCTCGCGCACCACACCCATGGTCACCGGCTTGTTCCGCGACAGGGATAGCGCCGAGCGCGCTTATGAGACCGTGTCCGAACGCGGCTATACGCGCGAAGACGTCAACCTGGTCATGTCCGACGACACGAGGAAACGCCATTTCTCGGGCGCGCACGGCACGGATACCGAATTGGGCAGCAAAGCGGCGGAAGGCGCCGGCATTGGCGGCGCGATCGGCGGCACCTTGGGCGCCATCGCCGCCGCAATCGCAGCGGTTGGCACGTCGATCGTGATTCCCGGAGCCGGGCTGGTGATCGCCGGTCCCCTGGCCGCCGCCCTGACCGGCGCCGGCGCGGGCGGCATTGCCGGCGGGCTGATCGGCGCGCTGATCGGCGCCGGCATCCCCGAAGAACGCGTCAAGCATTATGAAAGCGGAATCAAGGAAGGCGGCATCCTGATGGGCGTCCATCCGCGGACTCCGGAAGACGCAGCGCATTTTGAAACCAAGTGGAAGGAGCATCGGGGCGAGCACGTGTATCGTTAGCCGACGGGCTTCCGCGCGCCGGTGGTGCGGGTAAGACGCATGACGTTCCGAATGGAAATATGGCGCTTCAGCGGTTCTGATGCGCTTTGAGAACTTCCTGGAGCACGGCGAACTTGACCGGCTTCGTGAACACATCGTTAAAACCCGCGCCGAGCGCGCGCTCGTTGTCGTCGACCCCCGAAAATCCGGTAACGGCGAACAGCGGGATATTGGCCAGCCGCTGGTCCGCCCTGAAGGCTTGGGCGACGGCGATGCCGTTCATTTCTCCAGGTAGCCGCACATCGCAGAAAACCAGGTCCGGCGGGTTGCTCCTCGCGCTTTCCAGGCCGGAGCGGCCATTGAATGTCATCTCGGTTTCACATCCCATGACTTCCAGCAAATCGCAAAACAATCTTGCGAGGTCCTGGTTGTCTTCGATCACGAGAACCCGCAACGGGTTTTCCTGTAAGGCATCTTGGCGGTTGGGGATCCGGTTCACTATTCGCTTCTCCAATGAGCGTGTCGGATTTCCGACAAGCGCCGGCCCGCTCGTGGCGGACCCTATTAATCAAGCTAACGGTCGAAGGCGGAAAACCGCCGTTCCCGCACGCCATGCAGTCAAACATGGCGTGCGGACGTTGATGACGCGGCCCTGGTCGCTTCCGTCGCGGAGAACCCGCCGGCGGGAACCGGAGCCATGCGATTGACGCAGGTTAAGGCGATGTCATCCCTGCTTCTTGTCATGAAGAAATCTGTATCACGGTCGGAGTATGCCGTTTGCCCATGGCTGCAATTTCCCCAACACCAGTTGGACGTGTGTTCAAGGCACAAGATTCCCCACCAAATCTCCATATTTAATTATTTTCCGCAGGCATTCATTATTTGGCCTGCGGCAGCGGCATTGCTACGCAGCAGCAGACGCGGAACGCTGCGATATCATGCATGCCCATAGTGTCCGGAAAGGCCGTTACATGCCCTTGTTTCCAGTATCGCGCGGATTGACGATCGGCCGCGCCTGCACGGTAATGGCGCTGCTATTACCGATTGCAGCCTGTGCCGCAACCATCCTGCGCTGTGAAATCAGCTATGCCGGCACCAGCCATATCCTGGATGCAGCGCCGACGGTCGATCCTTACGGGACCGAATCGGTCGATATCGGCGGGCGCTTCCGCTTCAAGGCCGTGGTGATCGGCGACAATGAAAAAATCGACCTGATCAAGCTTTATGCCTATTACTACGGCAAGCGCCAACCGGTTCTGCTTCAGACAGCAAGATATACCGGGCCATTCACGGTATCGAGTTCGCCGCATGGACTCACGGGTCTCAACCAGCTTTATGCGCCGCCGCTGAGCCGCGAACTGCAGTACGGATGTGCCGTGATGGAGGCGAAACAATGAATTGCCGTTTTATTAAGCGTTTCGCGCTTGCCGCCGGTCTTGCGCTGATGACGGCGGCAAGCGCGCAGACCGACGAACCGGTCGTCAGTCTGATCTTTGCGGGAGATATCGTACTTGACGGCAAGCCCGGTCGCGCCATCGAAGGCGGTCGCGACCCGTTTTCCGGTTTTGCGGAACTGCTGGCCGGCGCCGATATCCGCGTCGGCAATCTCGAATGCGTGGTCGCCACCACCGGTGAGCCTGACGAAAAGATTTATACTTTTCGCGCTCAGCCAGGCACCTTACCGATATTGAAGCGCCATTTCGATGCGGTATCCGTCGCCAACAACCATTCAGGAGATTTCGGCCGCACCGCCTTCGCCGAAATGCTGGATCTGCTCGACAAGGCAGGTATCGCGCGTTTCGGCGGCGGTCGTAATCTGCGCGAGGCGCATGCTCCGCTGATCATCGAGCGCAAGGGTCTGCGGATCGCATTGCTGGGCTACAACGAGTTCCTGCCGCGTACTTTTGAAGCGGATGCGGACGCTCCGGGCGTGGCGTGGAGCGAGGATGATCAGGTCGTCGATGACCTCCGAAAGGCTCGCAGCGTCCATCGCGCCGACATCGTGATTCCCGTCATGCACTGGGGCTGGGAAGACGAACCAGTCGCCGGCAGGCGCCAGCGTGAACTGGCTCGGCTCATGGTCGATGCCGGCGCGGATGCGGTCATCGGCGGCCATCCGCACGTGACGCAGGACATCGAGCATTACAAGGGAAAACCGATCGTCTACAGCGTCGGCAATTTTGTCATCGACGCGATCGACAACGAAGCGCAAGCCACGGGCTGGGTATTGCGCCTGCACCTCGACCGGCAGGGGGTACGGCGCTGGGATACGCGCGTCGCACGCCTCGACGGCGACGGCATTCCGCATCCCGTTCCCGGATCGGCGAGCCCGTGCGGGGAACGCGGCCGGCCGGAAGCCGCGATGTGCGCGAACGACTAAACGCTAGCGAGGCTTGCGAAACTCGTTGGCGATCCACGCTTCGGCGCTCGCGCGGCTGAGCTTGAAATCGGGCGGCACGCTGACCTGCGCGAGCTCCGCGTCGGCATCATCGTCGCGCGCGCTCAGCACCGCATGCGGATTGTCTTCATCCGGAACGATGTCGAGGCTGACAGTGATGGTTCCGGTGCGTCCGCTGACGGTGATGCTCTTGTGCAGCATGGCGTGCAGCTGCTGTTCATGCCTGCGCAGCACTTCCGACGCGGTCTTGACCAGCGTGTGAAACGCCGGCGCATCGAGCGGCTTCGGATTCTTCTTGTCGCGGCCCATGGTCCATGGGCCGACCAGCGCCGGCTCGGGTTCGCCATCCTTGATCATTTCGACGGCCCAGCCGTCGTCGTCTTCATTCTTGATGACGCGCGCGGTCCAGCCGTCATCGCGCCACAGGCGCGGGTCATGCAAAGGCTGGTCTGCCTGCTGCTCGGGGTCGTGAGAAAGATCGGGCGATGTATCAGGGATGTCATTCATTGTCGGCGAGAGGATTCGGGAAGCACGGCGCCACATCATAGTCGATCCCGACCATGGGCGTCGGGTTGGATGCGTGCGACGGCACGCTGGTTCCCGCCTGCATCAGCCCGGGTGCGCTGCCGGCGCCGCACTATCCACCAGGCGGGCAACAGGCGCAGCACCTCCGGACGACCGAACCTGTCATCCACCAGATAAACCACGCCGCTGTCCGAGCGGGTCCGGATCACGCGGCCAGCCGCCTGCACGACCTTCTGTATGCCCGGATACAGATAGGTATAGTCGTAACCGCTACCGAAGACAGCGCCCATGCGCTGCCGGATCTGTTCATTTACCGGATTCAGCTGCGGCAGGCCGAGGGTCGCGATAAAGGCGCCGATGAGTCGCTCGCCCGGCAGGTCGATGCCTTCGCCGAACGATCCGCCCAGTACCGCGAATCCTATGCCTTTGCCGCCGAGCGTGAAGCGCGCCAGGAACGCATCGCGCGCGCTCTCGCCCATGCCGCGCGATTGTTCCCACACCGGAATATCCGGATAGCGCGCCCTGAACAGATCCGCCGCTTTTCGCAGGTATTCGAAACTGCTGAAAAACGTCAGGTAATTGCCCGGCCGCTCGCCATACTGCGTCGCGATCAGGTCGGCGAGCGGCGACAGCGAGCCGTCGCGGTCCTGGTAACGGGTGGAGATATCGCTCACCACCTGCACCGACAGTTGCTCCGCCATGAACGGCGATTGCACATCGACCCATGGCGTGTTCTCGGGCAGTCCAAGAGTATCGCTGTAGAAATGCCAGGGACTCAATGTAGCGGAGAACAATGCGGTCGAGCGCGCGGCGGCAAAACGCGGTGCAAGAAACGGCGCCGGCACAATGTTTCTCAGGCAGAGCACCGAACTCGGATGGCTGCCTCCGCCGGCGCCCGCGTGTGCGCTCTTCGTGATATCGAACACCGAATGCTCGCCGAACAGGTCTGCCAGTTTGGTGAAATGAATTGCGTCGAAGTAGAAGCGCTGCAGATCCGCCTCGATGCCGAAGGGATTTTCAGTGATGTAATCGGTGATCGCCGTGATCGCCTGCTGCAGGGCTCCAAGCAATTTATCGGGCAGCGCAGCATGGACTTGGTAGTCCTCGGCTTGCGCGCCGTTCAGTTCGTTCCAGCAACGCTGTACCCTGTCCAGCGCTTTCTTCAGCAATGCGGGCGGCGAGCGCCGCACCGCCCTGAAGCTGCGCTGATCGAGTTCGGCGCTGTACATCTTGCGCGCGCGCTCGACCATGTTGTGCGCTTCATCGACCAGCACGCTGATGCGCCAGTGGTTGGCAACGGTCAGCGAATGCAGCATCGCGTTCAGGTCGAAATAATAGTTGTAGTCGCCGATCACCACGTCGCTCCAGCGCACCATATCCTGGCTGAGATAGTAGGGGCAGATGTTGTGTTCCAGCGCGACGGTTCGCAGCGATGCCTGGTTGAGCAGTCCGCTGTCGCGGGCGAACGCGACCGCCGTTTCGCGCGCCCGCGGCAACCGGTCGTAGAAGCCCGCCGCCAGCGGGCAGGATTCGCCGTGGCAGGCCTTGTCGGGGTGTTCGCAGGCCTTGTCGCGGGCAATCAGTTCGATCACGCGCAGGGGCAGCGCCGGCGCACTATCCCGTATCTGCGCAAGCGCATCGAGTGCGAGACGGCGCCCCGGCGTTTTGGCGGCGAGGAAGAAAATCTTGTCGAGTTCCTGCCCGGGACTCGCCTTCAGCAGCGGGAACAAGGTTCCGATCGTCTTGCCGATCCCGGTCGGCGCCTGTGCCATCAGGCAGCAGCCGATGCTGGCCGATTTATACACCGCCTCGGCCAGTTCGCGCTGTCCCGCGCGAAACGATTCATGCGGAAAGCGCAGCGAAATCAACGCCTCGTTGCGCGCGGCGCGGTGCGCCAGTTCCTGCTCGGCCCATGCCAGAAAGCGTCCGCATTGATCCTCGAAAAAAATCCTGAGCGATTCGGAGGAGTGTTGCTCGGTCAGCACCGTTTCGGTCTGATTGACGATATCGTAATAAACCAGGGCAAGCGTCACCTCGGCCAGTCCCAGCCTGCTGCACAGCAGCCATCCGTAGACGCGGACCTGCGCCCAATGAAGATGGCGGTGATTATCCGGCACGCTGTCGAGGTCTCCCCTGAAAGTCTTTACCTCTTCCAGACGATTGGAAACCGGATCGTAACCATCGGCGCGGCCGCGCAACGACAAAGGACCGAATTCGCCGCTCAGGCTGATCTCGGTCTGGTAATGCGCGGGCCTGCGCGATGCGACTACGGCATGCCCCGCGATTCCCTCCTGCGCGGTGGGCGAAGGCGTGAAGCGCAGATCGAGGTCGCCCTGCTTGGCGGTGAACTCGCACAGCGCGCGAACGGCGACGGTGTATTTCAAACCGCGCGCTCCGTTCTGGAATGGTATTGCCGGAAATGCATCGGGCCGGATGAGCATCGGAGGAAGGGGGAATTTTCCCACAAATCGCCATGCCGCCCCGAAAGGGGTTTGTAACAAGAATTAGTCAGTATTCAGCGTGCAGCGGCGACAAGATGAAATCGGGGGCGTGGGAATATCCGCTGACTACGATGATTGCCGCGAATCGATGTCCGCGAGCGACTCGCGACCTTTGTCGGTGATATCGAATCCTTCCGGCGCAGACTGGCTCGGGACGATGTGCCCTTTCCTGTTCAGGAACGCCGCGATGTCGGCATTGAGCTGCGTACCCGGATTGAGCGCTACCGCGCGCAACCCGTCTATGCATCGTTTGACGAACAACGTCATTGTTCCTTTCTCCGTGAGAGAAAGCGTCCCGCTCTTTCCATACGCCACGTACTTGAGACCGGAAAGCCGCTTTGCGTTTCGCGCCACGCAAGCGCTCACCGTGTCTCGCTTCGTGCCCCTGCCGATTTGTTCGAGCGCGTCGTATTCATCGATTGTCAAACTGTCTTCCATTGCAGCTGCCTTATTCAGAACGGTCGATCGCGGTGTGCGACATGGTCGAAGCATGCCACACTCGCGCTTGTTTCGCTGCGCATGCCGGGATGATGTGCAGGGAATTCACTTCGCGCTATCTGAGTGATCGAATGCGCTGCGCGGACGCACAGGTTCCTTTATCGCAGACTTCATTTCGAGAAGAGCACCGCGGTAAATTGACAATCGATTAACGATACGCATCGATATCGAACCATGATCCTATGCGGCGATTCCCATTCCTATCGACATTGCGAATTGCGCGGCAATATCCCGCGAATGGAGGTATGCTCACCATCGACATCACCCACTTGGAAGCAATAGGCTTCCACAAGCATGATTCAGAAGAAAAATTCCAACTCGACACTCGCGGCAAGGTCGCCGGAAGAGCTCGCACGGATCGTTCTCCAGAACTCCGGCGACTATGCAATCGTGGTCCTCGATACTTCGGGCACGATCATCAATTGGACTCCTGGCGCGGAGAAAGTGCTGGGTTGGACAGCCGGGCAGGCCGTCGGCGAAAGCTGCGCAATTTTGTTCGCCCCCGATGATCGCGCTGAAGGCAGGTGGAAAGCTGAAATGGATCTTGCCGTGAAACACGGCGTAATGGCGCATGAGCGGTGGCTGGTCAAGCGCGACGGAACCAGATTCTGGGCGGCGGAACAGTTGGCCGCATTGAACGATGATGGCGAACTCGTGGGCTTCTCGCTGATACTGCGCGACCGGACCTGCGAGCGGCAGACCGAGGAACGTCTGCGCATAGCGCAGCAGGCTGGCGGCATCGGGTCGTTCGAACTGATGCCCTCCGAGGGAAAGATCGCGCCGTCAGAGCAGTTCTGCCGCCTGTGGGGAATGCCGGTGCAAAGCGAGTACGACGTCGCCGACTTCATTGACCTGATTCATCAGGAGGAACGCTCGCGGATCGTCACCGGCAACCGTGAGTTGCCGGACGATGCGCTGGACTATACGGAATACAGAATCATTCGCCCCGACACCGGCCAGGTGCGCTGGATGGCGCGACGCGGCGAACTCGTGCACGACCACGCATCGGGGCAGCAACGTTATATCGGCGTGTCCTACGACATTACCCAGCGCAAGCGAACCGAACTCGATCTGCGCTTTCTTGCGCGGGCAAGCGCCGAACTTGCCAGCCTGGTCGATCAGCACAGCACGCTCGACAGGCTGGCTTTTCTGGCCGTGCCGTCTTTCGCCGACTGGTGCACGATCGATCTCTTGCAAGAGGACGGGACTCTGAACCGGGTCGCGGTGGCGCATATCGATCCTGCAAAAGTCCAGCTTGCACGGGAATTCAACCGGCTGTTTCCGCCCGATCCGGACGACTCGCGTGGACTCTGGAATGTCTTACGTAGTGGCCGGGTGGATTGGGCGCATGAAATCAGTGATGAAATGCTGGAGCAGTCGATCAAGGATCGCGCACGTCTGGCCGCGTTGCGCGAGCTCGGGCTGAGGTCATTCATCTGCGTGCCACTTTCCGTACGCGGAAGGACGCTGGGCATCGCGACCTTTGTCAGCGCGGAATCCGCGCGCCTTTACAACCAGGACGATGTGGCATTGGCCGAAGATCTCGGAAAACGGGCAGCGGTCGCGATCGAAAACGCGCGTCTGTATGAAGCTTTGCAGAAAGAAGATCGGAACAAGGATATTTTCCTGGCGACTCTTTCGCACGAGCTTCGCAATCCGCTGGCAGCGATCATGAATGGACTCAGCATCATCAGGCTGGCTCCGCAGGACAAGAGCAAGGTCGAGGAATCGGCACGGCTGATGGCGAACCAGGCCGAACATCTCGCCAGGCTGGTGGACGATCTGATGGATATTTCACGCATCACCACGGGCAAGGTCGAATTGAAGAAGGAATGCGTCGACCTGCGCACTATCCTCAAGGACGTCATCGAAAGCAACCGTCCCTGCATCGAAGCCGGGAATCACGCGTTGACGATCACGCTTCCGGATGAAGCCGCACAAATCATGGCCGATCCGGTGCGCCTTGCCCAGATCTTCTCCAACCTGCTGAATAATGCCGCGAGATACACCAATCACGGCGGGCATATAGGAATATCTCTGGAACACAACGCGACCGAATTCATCGTGCGCGTGAGGGATACTGGCATCGGCATTTCAAGCGATATGTTGATGAACATTTTTAAGATATTCGCTCAAGTGGATCATCCGCTTGAACGCAGCAAAGGCGGGCTCGGCATCGGCCTCTATCTGGTCGACGCGCTGACCCGCCTCCACGGCGGGAAGGCGGAAGCCTTCAGCGCCGGCAAAGGCCAAGGCAGCGAGTTTGTGGTGCGTCTTCCCAGGGATTCCGGGCTCGTGCGTGCCGAGCCAATGCAGTCACACCCCCCATTAGAGTCGATGACGCGGACACTGCCCAATCGCCGCATGCTCGTGGTCGACGATAATGTGGATGCCGCCGCCATGCTGTGCGAGGCGCTCAGGATTCTGGGTAACGAAGTGGCCATCGCGCATGATGGCCTGACCGCGGTTGCGATGGCCGCGCAAATGAAACCGGACGTGATCGTGCTGGACATAGGCTTGCCTCAAATCGATGGATATGAGGCTGCCCGGCGGATCAGGGCGCAGGCTGAGAACCGCGGCGTCATCCTGATCGCCCTCACGGGATGGGGCCAGGACGAAGACAAGCAGCGTGCCGCCGATGCCGGCTTCAATGAGCACTGGGTGAAGCCGGTCAACCTCGACAAGCTCAGGCAGCTGGGCGAACGAACATAGGCAGCGGGCGCTGACCCTGCAGGGCATGCGCATCCATGCAATCTGATGAAGACTCGGAATTGATTGACGGTTTGACTGAACGGACTCAAGACAGGCCCCTGCCAAGGCAGGAACCTTACGACAGCAATGCACGGCGGCGGCATCGAACGATCACGATCGCCATCGTGCTGTCCATCGCGATTCACGTCACGATGCTGTGGCTTCTGCTCGCGCGTCCTCCGACGCCACCCAAGCTCCAGCCGCCGGGCGACGACAATAGCGTCACGGTGTACCTGGCGCCCCCATCCGCGCCCGTGCCGCCGCAGCCGCCGGCGCGCGCCGCTCCAGAGCCAAGGCCTGCTGTCCCTCCACGCGCCGCGCGC
>JAQGLQ010000384.1 GCA_028292785.1 Noviherbaspirillum sp.
AAGAACTCGAGATCGACTACGGCGGCGACAGCGTCGACATCGGTTTCAATGTCACCTACCTGCTCGACGTGCTGAATAACCTCAAGTGCGACAACGTCAACATCGCGCTCGGCGACGCCAATTCATCGGCCCTGATCACCGTGCCCGAAAACGCCGACTTCAAATATGTAGTCATGCCGATGCGTATTTGAGCCGGGTTGCAACACCAAATAAAAGGGGCCGCTGCAGTCAGCGAGCCCCTTTGCCACGTTTTAGAAATCTTGCTTTTTAAGCAGTAACCGTTCTTTCAGAAGGCAGCCATGTCCGCGATCCCTCAAGAAACCAACAATCAGCCGCAGCAAAGCCAGTACGGCGCGTCCTCGATCCAGATCCTCGAAGGTCTGGAGGCGGTGCGCAAGCGCCCCGGCATGTACATCGGTGACACCTCTGACGGCACGGGCCTGCACCATCTGGTATTCGAGGTGCTCGACAACTCCATCGATGAATCGCTCGCCGGCCATTGCACCGAGATCCATGTGACGATCCATGCCGACAACTCGATCTCGGTCACCGACAACGGCCGCGGCATCCCGACCGGCATCAAGTGGGACGACAAGCACGACCCCAAGCGCAGCGCCGCGGAAATCGTCATGACCGAGCTTCATGCGGGCGGCAAGTTCGACCAGAATTCCTACAAGGTATCGGGCGGCCTGCATGGCGTCGGCGTATCCTGCGTCAACGCGCTGTCCAAGCTCCTGAAGCTGACCGTGCGCCGCGACGGCAAGGTTCACGCGATGGAGTTCGTCAGGGGCGTACCGCAAAACCGCGAAATCGAAACGCAGGAAGGTATCGCGGTCTCGCCGATCAAGGCCATTGGCGACACTGACAAGCGCGGCACCGAAGTGCATTTCTGGGCCGACGAAGAAATCTTCACGAACGTCGAATTCCATTACGACATCCTGGCCAAGCGCATACGCGAGCTTTCGTTTCTCAACAACGGCGTACACATCAAGCTCAGCGACCAGCGCACAGGCAAGGAAGAGAACTTCGCATTCGAAGGCGGCACGCGGGGCTTTGTCGAATACATCAACAAGAACAAGAGCGTGCTGCATCCGACCATTTTCCAGGCGACCGGCGAAAAGATGTCCGAGCACGGGACCAACATCACCGTCGACGTATCGATGCAATGGAACGACGCATACAACGAGCAGGTGCTGTGCTTCACCAACAATATTCCGCAGCGCGACGGCGGCACGCACCTGACCGGCCTGCGCGCCGCGATGACGCGCGTCATCAACAAGTACATCGATGAAAACGACTTCGCCAAGAAGGCAAAGGTCGAGATTTCGGGCGACGACATGCGCGAGGGCCTGACCTGCGTCCTGTCGGTGAAAGTGCCGGAGCCGAAGTTCAGCTCGCAGACCAAGGACAAGCTTGTCTCCAGCGAAGTGCGCGGCCCCGTCGAGGAAATCGTCGCGAAAACCCTGACCGACTTCCTCGCCGAGAAACCGAACGACGCCAAGATCATCTGCGGCAAGATCGTCGAAGCCGCGCGCGCGCGCGAAGCCGCGCGCAAGGCCCGCGACCTCACCCGGCGCAAGGGCGTGATGGACGGTCTCGGCCTGTCCGCCAAACTCGCGGACTGCCAGGAAAAGGACCCGGCGCTGTGCGAACTGTATGTGGTCGAGGGCGATTCCGCCGGCGGCTCGGCCAAGCAGGGCCGCGACCGCAAGTTCCAGGCGATCCTGCCGCTGCGCGGCAAGGTGCTCAACGTCGAAAAGGCCCGCTTCGAAAAGATGCTCTCTTCCGAGCAGATCACGACCCTGATCGCGACGCTCGGCACCAGCATCGGACCGGACGAATTCAACATCGACAAACTGCGCTATCACCGCATCATCATCATGACCGATGCGGACGTCGACGGCGCCCACATCCGCACGCTGCTGCTGACCCTGCTGTATCGCCAGATGCCGTTACTGGTCGAGCGCGGGCACGTCTACATCGCGCAGCCGCCGCTCTATAAAGTCAAACACGGCCGCGACGAGCGCTACCTCAAAGACGATATCGAAGAAGCGCATTACATGATGCAGATCGCTCTGCAGGATGCGGCGCTGATCCCGAGCGAAGGCGCCGAACCGATCGTCGGCGACGCGCTGGCCGAGCTGGTCCGCCAGTACAACACGGCGAATGCCATCATCATGCGCCTGGCGCGTGCCGTGGACGACGCCGCGCTGTCGGCGATCATGACCGGCGTGCAGCTCAACCTCGACACGCTGCCGAACGCCGAGACGTCGGCCACGGCCCTCGCCAAGGCGATCAACGATCCGTCGGTCGAAGTCATCGTCAAGTCCGACGAGCTGTCCGACAAGCATCTGCTGCGCATCCAGCGCCGCCATCACGGCAACATGAAGGTGAGCGCGATCGATGCCGATTTCGTCGAAAGCGCCGACTACACGGTGCTGTCCTCCGCCGCCGCGACCTTCAAGGGCCTCATCGGTCCGGGCGCCATCGTGCGCCGCGGCCAGGGCGAAAAAGCGAAGGAATCCGCCATCGCCGACTTCCACCAGGCGATGACATGGCTGCGCGACGAAGCCGAACGCGGCGTGAGCAAGCAGCGTTACAAGGGACTCGGTGAAATGAATCCCGAACAGCTATGGGAAACCACCATGGACCCCACGGTACGCCGCCTGCTGAGAGTGCAGATCGAGGACGCGATCGCCGCCGATCAGATCTTCACGACGCTGATGGGCGACGACGTCGAGCCGCGTCGGGCGTTTATTGAATTGAATGCGCTGCGGGCGGGGAATATTGACGTTTGATTGTGTAGGGTCCCGTAGGCCG
>JAQGLQ010000233.1 GCA_028292785.1 Noviherbaspirillum sp.
CGCGGATGCCCGGCACCGCGCGCTGGCCGACGCCGACCTGCTCTGGCAGTTCTGGCGCAAGCTTGAACAGCTGGTGCCAGCCGAGACCTTGCTGGAATCGGTGAAGTCGCTGGTCCAGCGCCCGAGCGTACCGTCGCACCTTGAGCCGGAACTGCTCGATGACATACCGGATACGCCGGGTGTTTACCTGTTCTATGGCGAAAACGACGCGCTGCTCTATGTGGGTAAAAGCATCCATCTGCGCCAGCGCGTGCTGTCGCATTTCAGCGCCGACCATTCCTGTTACAAGGAAATGCGCATGGCACGCGAGATTCGTCGCCTGGAATGGCGGGAAACCGCCGGCGAAATCGGCGCCTTGCTGCATGAATCGCAACTGATCAAGGACAGGCAGCCGGTGCACAACCGGGCATTGCGCCGGCAACGGGAGCTGTGTTCATGGCAGCTGCGCGCCACGCCGGAGGGATGGATGCAGCCCGCGGTGGCTTATGCGAGCGAGCAGGATTTCGGCAGCGCCGCGAACCTGTACGGCTTGTTTCACTCACGGCGCAAAGCCGAGAACGCCTTGCGCGCCCTGGCGGAGATCCATGAATTGTGCCTGGTGATGCTTGGACTGGAGACACGGGCGCAAAGCGGCAAGCCATGCTTCGCGCATCAGCTGCGGCGCTGCCGCGGCGCCTGCGTCAACAAGGAACCGGTCGAGCGGCATCAGGAACGGCTGGAAAGCGCGCTTGCTTCGCTCAAGGTAAGGACCTGGCCGTTTGAAGGCGCGGTCGGGCTGTTGGAGACCGGACCGGACGGAAGACAGGACATCCATGTGGTCGACAACTGGTGCTGTCTGGGCACCGCGCATTCGGAAGCGGAGGTGCGGCTACTGCTCGACGAAGCGCCGGCCAGACCGGCCTTCGATATCGATACCTACCGGATTCTGCTGCGGGCGCTGTCGACCGGCCGGGTTGAGATGCAGCCGCTGTCGCGCAAGGTGCAGTACTACCGCTGAAGCGTCTCGCTTCTTCTGCTGTTCCTGCGGTCGCCCGAATAGTAGGCGACGCGGAATTCAAGGTTGGTGATGCCGACCGCGCCCGGCGGGCCTACGACGAAATCGAATCCCGTCTTTACGGGAAAGACATAATTATCCCGCAGCACCAGGTCGGTCTGGCAAGTCGGGCTCGAGCTGTAAAGATGCGCTTTGGCTTCGTTCCACACGCCTTCGCTTACCCAGCCGTACAGGAACAGCCGGTTCGGAAACATCGAGTTGTCGGATTCGATATAACCTTTCTGGTTTTTCTGCAGGGATGGACTCGCCGGGGGCGTATCCGATACCAGCAGGTCCACCGTCCCCTCGCCGATCGGAAAAGCCTCTTCGCTCTGCAAGGCGGAGTACACCAGATGCAACTGCCATTTGCACTGCAGCGCCACGCGCTTTTCAGTGCCGCTTCTGGTGGCATCCATCTGTTGGCCGTCGGTCAGCGTGAGATGCGTGCATACGACTTGGCCGACCACGGTCGGCTCCAGCTTCCGGAATTCATTCAGGTTCTCGTGCAGGTTCCAGAAGTACCATTTGGCGCGCTCCCCCTCGGTCATCCCCGGCAATTCCGAAATCGGCTTTTTCCCGTACGGCTCCAGAGTGCGCATCAGGTCTTTCCGCAATTTTTCATTCATTTCAATAAGTTCGGGGCTGAACTTCTGGTTGAACTCGCTCCGCATAGACTTCTCCAAAAATCGACACCAGGAAACTAATCAGTGTAGAACTCAAACCTTAAAAAGACAGTGGAAGCGAGCATGATATGAACCGCCGATACCCCCATGCCTTATCGCAGATAGATGCCGCGGCCATCAAAATAGTTCGACAGTCGAGTTGGGAAAATGCTCAATCCCGGCGAGCGCATTTTGATTAAATATGGAAGTAAGGGTGCAGTACGGCGTGTCAGAGGAGGACGCCGGAACCGATTCGGGTGGAATCCCTTTACACAAGCGCAATAATGTCATGTGTCAACAAAAACGCAGGCAAGCGAAACCATAGGACGGCTGGCGCGCATGCCGGTTCGGGCTGGTTTTCGAGACGCGCCGCGCAATGCGCCGGAAGGAGAAAAACTTTACTTCGTCGCAGCCTGGTCCGGCGCCGCCCTCTTCACTTTCTTGACCTTCTTGGCTTTTATCTTCCTCGGCTGCTTCTTGGGGGTCGTGGCGGCATCGCCCTGCGCCGCGGGCGCTGCCGGAGAACCCGCGGAACCTTGCGCCAATGCGGTGCCGGCAGCAAAGCTTGCGGCGATAAACAGGCACAAAAGCAGTGAAGAAAGCTTTTTCATATGTGGTCCTCCGAAGGTTGGACTTCACCTGACAGGCATGCAGGGACCGCTTGGGCTGCGCAGTCCCTGCCGGACGGCCGGTACGCTAGTACATGTGCTGGCCGCCGTTGATGGCGATGTTCGCGCCGGTCACGAAGGCGGCTTCATCCGATGCGAGATACGCCACCAGGCCAGCCACTTCTTCCGGCTTGCCGAGCCGCCCCATGGGAATCTGCGGGACGATCTTCGTGTCCAGCACATCCTTGGGTATGGCCATGACCATCTTGGTGCCGATATAGCCGGGCGATATCGTATTGACCGTGACTCCCTTGCGCGCGACTTCCAGGGCCAGCGCCTTGGTGAATCCGTGCATGCCGGCCTTGGCCGCCGAATAGTTGGTCTGGCCGAATGCGCCCTTCTGCCCATTGACCGACGAGATGTTGATGATGCGTCCCCATCCGCGTTCGGTCATGCCGTCACATACAGGCTTGGTCATGTTGAATACCGAATCGAGATTGGTCTGGATGACGGCATCCCAGTTGGTCTTGTCCATCTTCTTGAAGGTCATGTCGCGCGTGATGCCGGCATTGTTCACGAGGACATCGACCGGCCCCAGTTCGGCGGTGATGCGCGCGACGCACGCCTGCGCCGAATCGTAATCCGCGACGTCGCATGGATAGGCCCGGAACTTGAAGCCCTGCTGTTCCATTTCGCTTAACCACTCCTGCGCCTTGGTATTACCCGGCGAATACGTGGTGACGACCTGGTAGCCGAGCGCCGCCAGCTTGATGCAGACCGCTTCGCCCAGCCCTCCCATGCCACCCGTGACCAATGCGATTCTTGCCATGATTAACCCCTGTTCTCTAGACTTTCCATTTCAAACATCATTCGCGCGGCCCGGCCGATCGTTCAGCGTTCGACTGCCAGCGCCACGCCCATTCCGCCGCCGATGCACAATGCGGCCATGCCGCGCTTTGCATCGCGCCGTATCATTTCGTGCAGCAGCGTCACCAGGATGCGCGCGCCCGATGCGCCGATCGGATGGCCGATCGCGATTGCGCCGCCGTTCACGTTTATCTTGTTAGTGTCCCAGCCCATCTCCTTGTTCACCGAAATTGCCTGCGCGGCGAACGCCTCGTTGATTTCCATGAGGTCGAGATCCTGGTGCGTCCAGCCCGCCTTCTTGAGGCACAGCTGCGCGGCGGGAACCGGACCGATGCCCATGATGCTGGGGTCGACGCCCGCGGAGGAATAAGCCTTGATGCGGGCCAGCGGCGTCAATCCGAGTTCGTCCGCTTTTCGGGCCGACATCATGAGCACGGCGGCCGCGCCATCATTGATACCGGAGGCATTGCCCGCGGTGACTGTGCCGTCCTTCGAGAATGCCGGGCGCAGGGCCGCGAGCGATTCCTGGGTGACGCCATGCTTGATGAACTCGTCGCTGTCGAATACGATCGAACCCTTTTTGGAGGGGATTTCGAGCGGGATGATTTCATCCTTGAACCTGCCCTCCTTCTGCGCGGCTTCCGCCTTGTTTTGGGATGCGGTGGCGAATGCATCCTGTTCTTCGCGCGAGATGCCGTATTTCTTGGCAAGATTCTCGGCGGTAATCCCCATGTGGTACTGGTTATAGACATCCCACAAGCCGTCGACCAGCATGGTATCGACCAGCTTCGCATCGCCCATGCGGAAGCCGTCGCGCGAATTCGGCAGCACATGGGGCGACGCGCTCATGTTTTCCTGACCGCCGGCGACGATGATGTCGGCATCGCCCAGTTTGATGGCCTGCGCGGCAAGATGGGTTGCCTTCAAGCCGCTGCCGCAAACCTTGCCGACGGTAAATGCCGGCACCATGTTCGGGATGCCGGAGCGGATCAGGGCCTGCCGCGCCGGATTCTGTCCCGCGCCCGCGGTAAGCACATGACCGAGAATGACTTCATTCACCAGTTCGGGACTGATGCCCGCCCTGGACAACACGCCCTTTATGACATGCGCACCAAGTTCGGCTGCCGGTATCTTGGCCAGCGTTCCGCCAAATTTGCCGACGGCGGTGCGCCCGGCGGCGACGATTACGACTTCATTCATTTCAGTACTCCCATAAATACTTCGTTAAGTAACCAGTTGCGTTCAGGACGTTTACAAGACGGTTGCGAGCCCGCGCAGAACCCGAAAGGACGAGGCTTTCACCAAGCGGCGGGTCATAGCGAAGATGGCAGGGTGGGATCATAGCGTCGAAAATGCGATCGACTTGAGGCAAGCCTGAGGCGCATTGATTATTCTCAATGGTGCGATCAGCGCACGGACAAGGCAGGTCGGGATTGCATGCCGGCGAAATTGCACGTCCCCTCCGTTGGCTGCACAGACAAATCGGTCGTACATTCCGATACATGAATGCGCCATCTATTTATTACAATCAGATTAAGACATGCATTCAGTGATGTCTATGCTATCCCAATATTTTTTTATCAACACCTCGCCGGTCCGGTGCATTGCCGGGGTCGGTCCGCATGGGCGAGGTCCCGACGACAAGACATTGCTGCAGCTTGCCGATACCGATATCTCTGGGCCGTTATGCAAAAGAAAGCTTTCCTTATCGTAGGTATTATTCTTCTTGCCGGCATTGCGGCCTGGTATGGGTTCAGACCCGGCGAAAAGCAGGCGGACAGCAAGAGGCCGGCCCAGCAGGCGGCCACGGTATCGACCGTCGTGGCGAAGCAGATGAACGTGCCTGTGCAATTGCAG
>JAQGLQ010000403.1 GCA_028292785.1 Noviherbaspirillum sp.
TGGGTCACATCCTGGATCCCCGCGACCAGCAAGTCGCGGGCATTGAGCGGCTTGCCGCTTGCATGCCGGGCAGTCACCCGCAAGGAGCTGGCGACATCGTAGGTTTCGAGCCGCAACTCGTCCGGCAATGAGATCTCGGCGGCAGCTTCCGGCTCCGCGAGCCGCGGATCGGCGGGCGCATCCGTCGGCGTCTCGCCCATCAGTTCGTAATCGTCCGCAAGATTGGGATGATCCGCGAAGATTTGGAGTTCGGATGCGGCAAGCCGAAGCAGGTCGTCGAGCTTTTCGCGGTCGAGGTGCAAGGCGGGGCCGAAGCGCTTGATCAGCATTTCGGCAGCCTCTTCATGATCGGGCTCATCGAGATTGGCAAGCAGCTTCGTTGCCGCCGAACTGAAAGCAGCCACCTGCTGCAGCCACTCCTGCCGGCCTTTGGGCGGTTTCAATACGGCCACGGGAAGCGGCGGGATCGCCTGCACGATCGTGTCGGGAATATGCCATTGCTGCAGCACCGATTTGCCGAGCAGATCGAAGCTGCAACCGAGCACTTCTATGGAAGCCTGCAAGGGAGTGCGCGTGCCGCTGTCGACGAGTGCGCCGATGCGGGAATACAACTCCGGCTCATGCGCGGCGACGATCACCCGCCCGATGTTCTTGAACAGAGCGGCGACCGCGGCCTCCTCCGCATCCTTGAACTGGCTGCGCCGCGCAAGCTCGCGGCCGATGATGCTGGCGCCAAGCGCATGCGCGAGTTCGGTGCGAACGATGTTCGCATGCCTGCTCGACATGCCGTCCACCAGCAGCATCGCGAGCGCGCTTGTCTTGATGGTATCGAATCCGAGTATGAGAATCGCCTTCGAGACCGTCGTGACGGGAGATCCGGAAGAAGCCCGGTAGACCACGGTATTGGAAATGCGCAGGATCGTTTGTGTCAGCGCCACGTCCGACAGGATGATATTGGCGAGCTCGCGGACCGCTTCATCGTTCGAGGAGGTCAGTTGCACCACGCGGCTTACCGAACTTCCCAGTGTCGGCAAATCACCCGCGACGCCAAGTTTTTGCAGGAGGCGATCGCGCGCCCCGTGCATTTGCTTTTCATCTGTCAGGGAAATGGTACTGTCGGACGTTAATCGTCCATTCTTTTGTGGCGCCGCGTTCAAAGCTCTGTGTCTCCGGAAATTTGAAGAGCCATTCAGCGGATCGTTCCGGGCCGAATGGCTCTCTGTATGATGACCTATCCGAAATGAAATGTCGATGCGCAGGTCGGCATGGTTATCGTTCTTGCAAGGCTGCCGCCGGCAAAAAAAAAGAGCGCGTACCAAACTGCGCTCTTCATCATGCCAAAGCTGTACGGTATGACCGCGCGGCTCAGTCCTTGTGCGCGTTCTGGAACGCTTCGACGCCGGCAAGAATCTCCTTGCGCGCTTCGTCCGGTCCATACCAGCCGTCGATCTTGACCCATTTGCCCTTTTCGAGATCCTTGTAGTGCTCGAAGAAGTGCTGAATCTGCTGCAGACGCAGGGTATTCATGTCTTCCGGCTTCTGCCAGTGGGTGTAGATCGGAAGGATCTTGTCGACGGGAACCGCAAGCAGCTTCGCGTCGCCGCCGCCTTCGTCAGACATCTTGAGGACGCCGATCGGACGGCAGCGCACCACGACGCCGTGTTGCAGAGGAAACGGGGTGATGACCAGCACGTCGACCGGATCTCCATCGTCAGCGATGGTTTGCGGTATGTAGCCGTAATTGCACGGGTAATGCATGGCGGTGCCCATGAAGCGGTCGACGAATATTGCGCCGGTCTCCTTGTCGACTTCATATTTGATCGGATCCGAGTTCATCGGAATTTCGACGATGACGTTGAAATCGTTGGGCAAATCTCGCCCGGCGGGAACGTTATTCAAGCTCATGTTGCTCTTTCAGTATTAACGGGAATTGTAAAAACCCCCATTATAACGGGCTTGACAGAGCGGTGATGCGGCGCAGCAGAGGACTTCGGGCCCAGGCGCCCGGTTCAGAGCATCGTCGCGAGGGCGCATTGACGATAGTGGGCCGCCGCTTCCTCAGGCTGATTGAGCGCCTCATGCAATTGCGCGAGCTTGAGATGAACCTCGCGCACCGTTTCCGACGCGGTCGCGTTGAACAGCGCATGTTCGAGGTGCCGCTGTGCCTTGCCCCACAGCTTCTGCTTCAGGCAGAGCGCACCGAGGGCGAGCTCAAGTTCCGCATCATTCGGCCTCGACCTGCTCCATTCCTCGCAGCGTTCGATCTGCGCCAGCAAAGCAGCCGAGCCTTCAGCGGCTGCGGAATTTGCATATGCGCGCACCAGCCTGTCGTCCCATTCGACCGCCAGCGCCTTTTCAACGATGGCGCGCGCCACGTCGTGCAGGCCCTTGGCATTGAACGCGTTCGCCGCGCGCGCCGCCACCATCGGCTGCGTGCGGTCCTCGGCGGGCACGGTGTTCCAGACCCGGAGCAGCGAATCGCCGTCATGCGCACGTTCCGACAGCAGATCCGCATAAGCGAGTTCGCGCAGGCGCCGCGACAAGGCGGGATGAATCGCATTGCGCTTGTCGAGCAGGCGCGCCAGCCGCAGCACCTCGGGCCAGTTGCTTGCCAGCTGATTGGCTTTCAGCGCGAGACGCAAGGCATGAATGTGGCGGGTGCCGCTGGCATGCAGTTCATTGGCCGCATCGAGCGCCGCATCCGGCTCATGGTCGTCGATGCGCAGTTCCATGGTCGTCATCAGCCGCGCTGTCTTGAGCGACGGATCGCCCTGCACTCGTGAGATCCATGCGTCCCTGCGTTCGGACTGGCTCAGGCGATGCGCGGCGCGCGCGGCGATGAGCGCGGAGAGTCCCGCATTGTCTGTGGATTCGGCGGCACGCTCAGCCGCTTTTTCCGCATGCCCGAAACGGCCTTCGAACAATGCCTTGAGCGCATCGCGCAGTGCCCGGTTGCCTTCGCGCTCACGCTTCTCCCGGCGATAGGCGGCTACCCGCTGAGGCATCAGCTGCGTGGTCCGAATGGCGCGCAGCACCCAGTAGGTGAACATGATGAGCAGGACCAGCAACAGGAGGAACAGGTTGAGCGAGAGATCGATGCGGTACGGCGGATAGAACAGGACAACATTGCCGGGGTTGAAGCGCGCGCCCACCGCGAGCCCGACC
>JAQGLQ010000419.1 GCA_028292785.1 Noviherbaspirillum sp.
AAAACGTCGCCTGTGTCGGCGGCTCATGGCTGACGCCGAAAGATGCGCTGCGTGCCGCCGACTGGACCCGTATTACCCATCTCGCGGCCGCGGCCTGTCGTCTTCGGCCTGGTGTCTGAGTACCGCGGTGTCTCCAAGCCAAAAAAAAAGCCCGCATCCTTTCGGAGCGGGCTGAATCCAATTCAAGGAGAGTTGGAGGAGACAGCTGAACTATACGTCAGCCTGAGCATTGCGTTCTCATCTTTTGGTAATAACAGTTATACGTCCGCGTAATATGCATGGCGCGCGGAACGAGAAGCGGCATCGCGAAAAGCGCAGACCGTCAAAACCTTCAGATGCATTCGCTTGTCGCTCAGTGCACCGATTAAAATAACGGCTTTTCCCCTGCGACTTTCCATCATGACTCAAGACGAACTCAAACAAGCAGTTGCGCGCGCCGCCATCGACTATGTGGTCGCCGGTGAAATCATCGGCGTGGGGACCGGTTCCACCGCGAATTATTTCATCGACGAACTCGGCAAGATCAAGGACCGCGTCAAGGGTGCGGTTGCTTCATCGGAAGCCACCGCCATAAGGCTGAGGTCGCATGGCATTGCCGTGCTGGATCTGAACGAGGTCGATGCGATGCCGGTGTATATCGACGGCGCGGATGAGATCACGGCGCGCGGCGCGATGATCAAGGGCGGCGGGGCAGCTCTGACCCGCGAGAAAATCGTTTCGTCGGTTGCCGAACAATTCGTGTGCATCGCGGATGGCTCCAAGCTGGTCGAAACGCTCGGCGCGTTTCCGCTTCCCGTCGAAGTGATTCCCATGGCGCAGGCAGTCGTCTCGCGCAAGCTTGCCGCTCTTGGCGGCCAGCCGCGTTTGCGCATGAAGGATGGTGCGCCTCTCATTACCGATAACGGCTGCGTGATCATCGATGTGGCTGGACTCGCGATAACGGATCCAGTCGACATCGAAACGCGGATCAACAATATCGTCGGTGTGGTGACGGTTGGCCTGTTCGCCCGACGCGGTGCCGATATCGCTCTGCTCGGCACAGCGGACGGTGTGAAGAAGATGATGTTTTAATCACTGACCGGATAAACGAATTTGTAGCCGTTCCGGAGGTTAGTCTTCCGGTTCAGGCATTCGTCGCACAGCTTTCCGTTAAAGCTTTCTGCAAACCCGTTTCGCCAAGGGCTGCCGGGGCTTGCCATACAGGCGCATCTTCAACGTACCGACAGCAAGATGCCAATGATTTGTTCTTCTGTAAAAGGCTATACCGAAAATATATCGGTGCAACGTGCTGTCTAAGAAAAGCAGAATCTCTATTAAATTGGCATGAAATGCTAATAACTAGTCCGTGGTCGCACTAATCATGGGCAAGTACCGCAAGCGGCTCCTTTCCTCACATTGAAACAGGAATGCAACAAATGCAGTGCGCATCTGCTCGCGAAATTGCATTAGTCGAACATTCAGTACATCATACGAGCCTCCATAATTCCAATACCGCCTTTTTCCTAAAGGCTTGAGCAGCCCAGCGTTATGGAGTCAAGCACCACAACCAGCCTATTGAAGCTATAGATTTAGCATTATTCCCTTCAGCCTCAATATCCTTAGCGATGTCCCGACGCTGATAACTTCACCTCGCAGTTCGATAACAATCAATGCTCCCTACAAGTCTTTCTCCGTCGATCGGACGGCTGTGCGATCAATTGCATGCCGTGCAGCGCATCGCCCAGATCGGCTTTTGGGAAATGTGCGCCGAAAATAGTTATCTGACCTTGTCGGACGGGACATGTGCCATATTGGGCATTAAGCAAAATGACTTTCAACATAGCTTCGATGCATTTTTATCGTTTGTGCACGTGAGTGATCAAAGGGGCTTGCTCGATGCACTTGCGAAGTCACGAGACGGCGAGCCCCCGGATATCGAGTACCGCATTGTCCAGCCGACTGGCGCCGTGCGGTATGTACACGCGCACACCGCTCTGATTCGGGGCAATGACGGCAAGATAAGTTATTTCGGAACGGTCCAGGACATCACGGAGCGTGTCCTGCGCCAGCATGAAGCCGAGCAAAACGCGCTGCTGCTTCAGATCGCCAGCCGGATTGCCCACATGGGCGGATGGAAATTCGAACCAGCCACAGGGCGCGTCGCATGGTCCGACGAAGTCTGCAAAATCCACGAGGTACCCTCCGGCACCTCACCTACACCGGAACAAGCCATTGCATTCTATGCGCCCGAATGGCGCGAGAAAATCCGGAATTGGTTCGATGCTTGTCTTCGGAACGGCATCCCATATGATGAAGAAGTGCAGATTATCACCGCCAATGGACGCAAAGTCTGGGTGCGCACAATCGGCGAACCGGTACGTGATGCGGACGGCACGATTATTTGCGTACAAGGAGCCCTGCAAGACATTACGGAGAAAAGACAGGGTTGGGAATATGCCGGGCGCCTGTTGACAACACTGGACAGTATCAGCGATGCCTTTTATACGCTGGACCGTCAATGGCGAT
>JAQGLQ010000423.1 GCA_028292785.1 Noviherbaspirillum sp.
CGCTGCAAAAACGCGCGCAGCTTTTTGTGATGCAGGTTTTCATCCTGCGGGTAGATATGCCAGATGAAGGGCTTGCCTGCCCATTGCGCGCGCACGAACGAGTCCTCTCCACGCACGAAATTGAGGTCGCACGCCCATAAAAGCTTGTCGTAGTCCGGCTGCGCGACAAAGGGCAATACCCGCACCGTAAGCGCGCCGCGACTGCATGCCGCTCCCGGTGTTGCCTCTCTTCCAAGGAACGCTTGCACTGCCTCGACCGCAACTCCTTCGGGCACCAGGCAAGTGATTGCTGCATCACCGTTTTGCCATGCATCGAATAGCGCCTGTACCGGGGCATGCGAATAACAAAACAAGGATGCTTTCAACGATGCCATTTCCGACGGCGTCACACCAAGCTGCGCAAGGAAAGCCGCCATGGCCGCTTGATCCGACTGAAATTGCCGGCGCTGTTCTTCCAGTGAAGATTCACGCAGCAAGCCGCCCGTTTTATCCGTAAAGCCAGGGAAGAAAAAATGCTTCGTTATCGGCAAGCGTGGATGAGGCGAAGGCAATGTATGGCAGCCTTCAACCCATTCCTCCGCGCTCAAGCCTTCCAGGTTGAGCCACACCGGACGCGGATTGCACTCTGCCATCGCCGCAACGTAGCCCGGCGGGATATCGCAAGCGAAGAATTCAATGACGATATCAGCAACGTCGCCCGGAGAAAATACGCCCTCCTGATTGCGCCAGTGGCGCACCTCCACACCGGCGATCAGTTGCGCTTCAGCGTCGACCATGACGTCCGGACAAATCCGCTGAAAGCTCTGCAAATCGTCCGCCCACAAGGTGACGGCGATGCCGTGCTCATGCTGCAATTGCCTCGCCAGGCGCCAGCAGATACCGATGTCGCCATAGTTGTCGACGACTTTGCAGAAGATGGCCAGGGATGTTGCCGGGTTTTTATTTGGGAACATTTTGGATGATCCAGTTCCAGGTGCACGGCGATCGTCAACGCGTTCATCACCAGCGGGATGGTATCGAAGCGTGCGTATTACGGGAATAACAAGTGTCGCCGATAAAGAAAAACGCCACGCAGGCGCGTGGCGTTTTAACTGGCGTCTCCACGGGGATTCGAACCCCGGTACTCACCGTGAAAGGGTGATGTCCTAGGCCTCTAGACGATGGAGACAGAAACCTGTCGATACTGCGGCCTTACTACCAACTTCTTACCACCGCACAATCTGCTGGTGGAGGTAAGCGGGATCGAACCGCTGACCTCTTGCATGCCATGCAAGCGCTCTCCCAGCTGAGCTATACCCCCCGTGCGAAGAAACGAGATTATAGCAAATGTTTTTCTTCGATGTAAATCGGATTCAATATCTATGGAAGAAAAGCCTTCAGCCGCGCAGCCACGATGTCGCGGCCAAACAATTCGATCACCGCATCGATGGCCGGCGTCTGCAACTGTCCCGTAAGCAGCAGCCGCAAGGGCATTGCCAGTTGCGGCATCTTCAGCTTGTGCGCGGCCAACACCTCTTTCAGCAGCAAAGCCAGCGCAGCCTTGCTCCATTCCACGGTATCAAGCCGGCCGACGAACTCTATGAGCGCAGGCTTCACGGCCGCGGTCAGATGCTGCTCGAGCAGCGCAGCGTCAGGCGCGGGCTTGCGATAGAAAAGCATGGCGGAGGAAGCCAGTTCGTTGATGGTGTTGGCCCGCTCTTTCAAAAGAGCAATCACCGCCTGCAGCGCAGGGGCGCCATCAAACTGACCACCCTGCGCTTCGATCAGTGGACGAACCAGCGCCTCCAGGCGGGCGTTATCCGCCTGCTTGATGTAATGATTGTTGAGCCACGCGAGTTTTTCCGGATTGAACTGGGCCGGCGACTTGGACAAGTGATCGAGGTCGAACCATTCGCACAGCTGTTCCGTCGAAAAGATTTCCTCGTCGCCGTGACTCCAGCCGAGCCGTGCCAGATAGTTGATCATCGCCTCGGGCAGATAGCCTTGCGCCGGGTATTCCATCACGCTTACCGCGCCGTGGCGTTTGGATAATTTCTCGCCGTCGGCGCCGAGGATCATGGGCACATGACCATATCGCGGCAGCGGCGCGCCGAGCGCTCGCAGGATATTGATCTGGCGCGGCGTGTTGTTGACGTGATCGTCGCCGCGGATAACGTGCGTGATCCGCATGTCCCAGTCGTCGACCGCGACGCAGAAATTGTAAGTGGGTGTGCCATCCGGCCGTGCGATCACAAGGTCGTCCAGCTCGCGGTTGGAGATGGTGATCGGCCCTTTCACGAGGTCGTTCCAGGTGACGTCGCCATCCTGCGGATTCCTGAAACGCACCACCGGCTTGCGGCCTTCCCGCACGGGCGGCAATGTTTTGCCCGGTTCCGGGCGCCAAGTGCCGTCGTAACGCGGCTTCTCGCCCGTGGCGCGCAGGCGTTCCCGCATCGCCTCGACTTCTTCCGGAGAGCAGTAACAGTAGTAGGCGGTGCCGGACGCCAGCATCTGCGCCACGACTTCGCGGTAACGGTCCATCCGCTTCATCTGGTAGAACGGGCCTTCGTCATGTTCCAGCCCCAGCCAATTCATGCCGTCGAGAATCGCCTGCACCGCTTCGGGCGTAGAGCGCTCGAGATCGGTGTCCTCGATGCGCAGGATGAAGGTGCCGCCGAAATGGCGGGCATACGCCCAGGAAAACAGCGCGGTGCGCGCGCCGCCGAGATGAAGATACCCTGTGGGGCTGGGTGCAAAACGGGTGCGGACTGTCATGGAACGGATGGCCTTGGGTTGCCAAGGCAGTATCTGGTAAAAAGGAGCGCTATTTTACCGCGTCGCTCCCGACGGAGGCGGCGCTTCCGCCCGGCGGACGACACGGGAAAGCCGAAAAATCCCAGGCCGGCCGGCCATCGAATCAGCCGCCGCCGTGAAACAGCCCCCTTCGACTGCTAGAATTAGCCTTTTACCCAAATACGCAACGCCACATGAGCACCACTAAGCAACGCAAGCTGTTCGTTACCACCGCCCTGCCGTACGCCAACGGCGCATTCCACATCGGTCACATCATGGAATACATCCAGGCCGACATCTGGGTGCGCTTTCA
>JAQGLQ010000455.1 GCA_028292785.1 Noviherbaspirillum sp.
GGGCCGCGCCGCGTGCGTTCTGCTCGCGTTCAATCTTCGTGATGTAACGCTGCACCAGAGTCACGACCGCGGTAGGCGGGTTGACAAACATGAACCCGAGCCTGCGCACATGCCTGCCGTTTTTCAGTATGGCTTCCTGCATATCGCGGAGTTGGAGCGTCACCGTTACCGCGCCGTCGGGCAGCTCGATAGTGCAGTTTTCGAAGTTCGTGCCAAGCTCGGCGTTGATCAGCTTCCTGTCGTCCACCACGCGCAATCCGCCGGCCCCGATGTTCGCGAGCACGATCGTCTTCCAGGTAGTGACCTGGTTCGTTTCGTTGAACACGGGGATGATGCAGTTGACCGGCGAGACAACCGGGGTTTGCACGCGATAGGATTCGCGCCGCTGCAGGCGGATCAGCGCCGTGGGAAGCTCGATGCGCAGCGCGGGGCCTCCCTCGTACGCGTATTCGTCCACGCGCGATACGGAAAACAGCATGCGGATATTGTCGAGCATCGTTTCGAACGACACGTGAACGCTTTCCAGCAGATGCTGGTTGGCGAGCCTGTCTTGCGCGCAGTCGATGACGACGAATCCGTTTTTCTCATCAACATTAAGGATGGAAGTGACGATCGAATCGCCGCTGGCGTCGGACTGCATGTGAAGCAACTGCTTGCGCGCGCTGACCTTGCGCAACAGGGAAACGATTTCACGGCGCGAGTGGATCGTATAGCGACGCAAGTCATCGTCGGAGATGTCGTCGTCGCGAGTCATGTCGGCTCTCCCGCGGAAGAAACCGCGAAGGCACCGGAAAAACGCCCTGCGCTTCGGAAGCGCATACCAACTGAGAGAATTATCATATAAACAACCAGCCTCCCTAAGCCTTCCGATAAGTCGTAATTCAAGCCTATACCTATAGATCACTGAACCTGGAGACATTATCCTTGAACGGTAACCATTCGTAGCAGGATTTCATACCAATTAGAACCGGCATTCCACTCGCGCTCGCGCGCACAGCGCGGCTTCCAGGGAACGATCTGCGCGCACAGTGAAAAAGTGGACAAATAATTATTACCCTTCATCGCGTTCTTTACTTCCGGCTTCTCCACTGATTCACGCCTGCGCTCGGTTGCCCCGGCCGCCGCGCCGCGGAACTTTTCTCACCGAGGAAAAGTACACACCTTATATGCAACACCTGGTTAAAAAACCGGATTGTGATTGTTGGTTCACTAGTATAATTCGAGCGATTTCTCAGCGGAAACTCATCAACTTCTCTGAAATCACCTTTAAATTTCGTTATCTAAAAGTTCACTAAGTCACTTAGCGCGGTTTTGAAGCTTGAGGCTTTAAAAAATCACTTAGCGAAATTGACGTGGAACTTGAATTACTGGCCGAATTATTCCAATGCTTTTTAAGTTGAATACCGGGTTGAAGAGAGTTGGCATCGGCGCGCTTCTTCCTATCATCGTCGCGTGTGTGAACATGGAGCCGGGCATGCGGCTCGATGCTGGACAAATGCCGGCCAATACGGACGGAAAGCAGCCTGCCCCAGTCGTCAAATTGATTACTCCAGATCTGCTGCAATCCGAAAAAGCGTCGAGAGCGCGGCAATCCCTTCAGAACGTCGACGCATTGTTCGGCGAGCCGAATCTTTACGTCATCGGCAGCGGCGATCTGCTGTCGATCCTTGTCTGGGACCACCCTGAGCTGAATATCGCCGCGGCTGGAGCGCAGGCCCTGTCGAGCTCCGGCGCGCAGATGCCGGCGGCCTACGTCGTCGATCAGAATGGCATGGTCCAGTTTCCATATGTGGGCGCAATCAAGCTGGCCGGGCTGACGGAACTGCAGGCGCGTAATGCGCTGGCCGACAAGCTGGTCAAGTCGATCAAGCGGCCCGACATTACGCTGCGCGTGCAGGCCTTTCGCAGCAAGAGAATTTATGTCGATGGCGAAGTCAAGTCGCCCGGCAATCAGGCGATCGATGATGTGCCGATGACGCTGCTCGAAGGCTTGACCCGCGCCGGCGGTTTCCTGCCCACATCCGATCAAAGCCATATCGTAGTCACGCGCAAAGGGGTTTCCCGCGTCATCAACCTGCCTATGCTGGTCAAGCAGGGCGTCGACCCCTCGCGCATCATGCTTGCCCACGGCGATGTGGTGCGCGTGCGAAGCCGCGATGAAAACAAGATTTATGTGCTTGGCGAGGTGACAACTCCCAAGGCGCTGCCGATGAACCATGGCAGGATGACGCTCACCGAAGCGCTCGGCGAAGCCGGAGGCTTGAGCCAGCTCAGCAGTGCGGCACGGCAGGTCTACGTGATCCGCAATGCCAACGACCTGCAGCCGGTGGTGTACAACCTCGATGCCGCTTCGCCGGTCGCGCTCGCTCTCGCGGAAAATTTCGAGCTCGATCCCCGCGATGTGGTCTTCGTCGATGCTTCGGGCCTGGCCCGATTCAACCGCATCCTCAGTCTCATCATTCCGTCGGCTGCGACTGCGGCGACAGGCATCTCGGCGGCGCGCTAATGAACAACATCCTGGTCCTCTGTATCGGCAATATCTGCCGCAGTCCGATCGCCGAGGCATTGCTCAAGCAAGCGTTGCCCGGCAAGACAGTCCAGTCCGCCGGCATCCAGGCTCTGGTCGGACACCCGGCCGACCCGTTCTCGGTGCAAATCATGCAAGAGCACGGCATCGATATCAGCGCGCACCGCGCCCGGAACATCTCGACACAGCTGGTCAACGACGCAGACCTGATTCTGACGATGGACCTGGACCAGAAAAAATACGTGGAAAGCAATTACATCTCTTCGCGCGGCAAGGTGTTCCGCCTGGGCGAAGCGCGCAAGCTCGATATCGCCGATCCCTACCGCGAAGGCATCGAGAGTTTTCGGGAGGCGCATCGATTGATCGATGAAGGCGTGAAGGTCTTCGCGGAGCAGATCATGCAAATGGGCTGACGAACGCAGGTCCGCGTCAGCACTTTGAAGTAGCTTATTTTTGGCATTCCAATGAACAAACCCGTTACACAGTTCGATCAACCCGCCGGGCAGCTTTCCGAACAGGATGACGACGCAATAGACCTTGCGTCGTATCTTGATCTTCTCATCGACCATCGCTGGCTGATTGCCACGATTGCAACGGTCGTCACGCTCCTCGGTACGGCATACGCCCTCGTTGCGACGCCTATCTACGAAACCAATATCCTGATTCAGGTGGAAGATAGCGCCTCGTCCTCCAAAAATATCCTGGGTGATCTGTCGAGCGTCTTCGACCTCAAGACAGCCGCTAGCGCCGAGATAGAGATTCTGCGTTCGCGTTTCGTGGTCACCCGCGCTGTCAACAATGCACGACTGTATATCGAGGTCGAGCCGAAACATTTCCCGGTGATCGGGAGCTGGCTGGCACGCCGCAACAAGCAATTGTCCGAGCCCGGGTTCCTCGGCATCGGCGGATACGTCTGGGGCGCCGAACAGGCCGACGTGACCGTATTCAATGTTCCCGAACACCTCGAGAATGAATTCTTTGTGCTCACCGCCACCGGTGACGGCGCCTATCGTCTGACGCAAGCGGACGCCGCCATCGAGATCAGCGGCCGGGTCGGAGAAACCATCAAGAGTAAAACGGAGCAGGGCGAAATCGAATTGCGGGTGGACCGCCTGCACGCAAAGGCTGGCGCGGAATTCACGCTGCGGCGTACCGCGGTGCTGGAGACCGTGGAAAAACTTCAAACCGCCCTGGCGATCGGCGAAAAAGGAAAGCAGTCCGGCATCATCGCCGTGTCGCTGCAGGGTCCCGATCCCAAGAAGACCGCGGGTACCCTCAATGAGATCGGGCAGGAATATATCCGGCAGAACGTCGATCGCAAATCCGAGGAAGCGGAAAAGTCGCTCGCCTTCCTCGAGAAGCAGTTGCCCGAACTGAAAGCCGGACTTGAACAGGCCGAGGTCAAATATAACAATTTGCGCAATAGTCGCGGCACGGTCGACCTCAGCGAAGAAGCCAAGGCGGTTCTTCAGCAATCCGTGCTGTCGCAAACCAAGCTGGTCGACCTGAAGCAGAAACGCGACGAGCTGCTCACACGCTTCCAGAATGAAAATCCGTTGGTCCAGGCGGTGAACCAGCAAATCCGTACACTCAACACCGAGATCGAAACAGTCAACACAAGAATCAAGCGCATGCCTTCGGTCGAGCAAGATGTGCTGCGCCTGACCCGCGACGTGAAGGTCAACACCGATCTCTACACCTCGCTGCTGAACAGCGCGCAGCAACTGCGTTTGGTCAAGGCAAGCAAGGTCGGCAACGCGCGCCTGCTCGATGTCGCAGCCAAGCCGGCGAAACCGGTGCGGCCGAAAAAGCTGACCGTCGTCGCGCTCGCAGCCGTCATCGGCCTGTTCCTCGGCGTGGTGGGCGCATTCATCCGTAAATCGCTTTCCCGTGGAATCGACGACCCGCATGAAATCGAGCAGATGCTCGGCCTGAACGTCAGCGCCGCGATTCCGCATAGTGTTCGTCAGGAAGGGCTGTTCCTGCAGCTGCAGGGAAAATCGAAGAAGATTTCCGTGCTGGCGCACGATGATCCCACTGATCATGCAATCGAAAGCCTGAGAAGCTTCCGGACCTCGCTTCAGTTCTCCATGCTGGGCGCGAAGAACCGAATCATCATGATCACCGGCCCGACTCCCGGCATCGGCAAGTCGTTCGTGTCGGTCAACTTCGCCGCCGTGCTGGCAGCCACAGGCAAGAAAGTACTGCTCATCGACGGCGACTTGCGCAAGGGATATCTGCACCGTTATTTCGGGCTTGATCGAAAGCACGGTCTTTCCGAAGTGATCGCCGGTCAGCTGTCTGTAGGCCAGGCAATTCATCAGAACGTCGTGGAGAACGTCGATTTCATCGCTACCGGCGATTTGCCGCCGCGCCCGGCGGAGTTGCTGGCCCATCCAAACTTTGGCGACTGCCTGCATGCGGTATCCGAGCAATATGACTTTGTCGTCATCGATACCGCCCCGGTACTCGCCGTATCGGATGCGCTGGTCGTCGCTCCTCATGTAGGCGCGATCTTCAATATCGTACGTGGCGGGGTCAGTTCGCTTGGCGAGATAGAAGAAGCCGTCAAGCGGTTCAAGCAGGCAGGAACCGGCGTTACAGGCATTGTGTTCAATGACTTGAAACCGAGGGCAGGGAAGTACGGTTACGGTTCCAAGTACGGCAAGTATAAGTATGCGCAGTACAAGTATTGATTGCGAACGTTGTTTCCAAAGCGATCGAGCAAAGCAACAGACGTTTAAGGCTGTCGCTTCGAACATTAAAAGCAGTCAGGGAACTCATAGCGATAGAGACGCAGGCTCAAAGTAATCACGGCGCCTGCATTGAACGATAACGAAGCGGTATTCCGGCCCGTAAGGTTAATCAGTGCATATCCTTCGGCTTGAGTTGCGAAATGGGACGTCTAAGAATTTGCCATGCATAAACTCGCGGATGTAGATCACATGTCCTGGTACCTTATCCAGACCAAGCCAAAGCAGGAATTTCGCGCGCTGGAGCAGCTTGAGAACCAGGGGTACACGTGTTTTCTGCCTACCCTGCAGGTCGAGGGGCTCATTACCGATAAGCTGCATTTATGTATAGAGCCGCTCTTTGCGCG
>JAQGLQ010000480.1 GCA_028292785.1 Noviherbaspirillum sp.
TCAGCTCGACGATGACGGTGACTTCCTTGCCGCGCCGCGCCGCCAGGATCAGCGATTCCATCAGGTTGGAGTTCATGCCGGTGCGATAAATGGTCTGCTTTATCGCCAGCACTTCGGGGTCTTGTGCCGCGGCATGGATGAAATCGGCGACCGGCTGGAAGGACTGAAAAGGATGGTGCAGCAGCACATCGCGCCTGCGCAGCACGGCGAAGATGTCGCCGTCGGCAGGAAGATTCGGCAGGCCCGGCGCAAACGCCGAAAAGACCAGGTCCGGCCGGGATGCGTAGTTGATCATCTCGAGCAGGCGCACCATGTTGACCGGGCCGTCCACCGCGTACAGGCGGCTCTTGTCGATCGAGAACTGGTTCAGCAGAAAGTCCGCCAGATGCGGCGGGCATTTGTTCGACACCTCCAGCCGCACTGCCACGCCGAACTGCCGGCTCGACAGTTCGCTCTGCAATGCCTGGCGGAGATTCTTGACTTCCTCCTCGTCGAGCCAGAGATCGCTGTTGCGGGTGACGCGGAACTGTGAATAGTCGAGGACGTCCCGGCCGGTGAAAAGATCCGCGAGATGGACATGGATGATGGACGAAAGCAGGCAGAAGCAGATGCCGTTCTCCGACAACTCGTCGGGCAGCCGTATTACCCGGGGCAGGACGCGCGGCGCCTTCAGGATAGCGATCGCGGTGCCGCGGCCGAAGGCATCCTTGCCGGACAGTTCGACAATGAAATTCAGGCTCTTGTTGACCACTTGCGGAAATGGGTGCGCCGGGTCGAGCCCGATCGGCGTCAGCAGCGGTCTCACTTCACGGTCGAAATACGATTTGACCCACGCCCGCTGGGCATCGTTACGATCCTTGTTCCTTAGCAGGCGTATGCCCCTGGCGGAGAGCTCCGGCAGAATTTCCGAGTTCAGGATCGCGTACTGGCGCTCGATGATGCGATGGCATTCGGCGCTCATGCGTTCCAGGGTTTCGGTATGCACCCGCGGGTTAAGCAGGGGAGTATCGATATGTCCTTGCGCGAGAAGGCTGGCGATCCTGATCTCGAAAAACTCGTCGAGATTGCTGCTGACGATACACAGGTAGCGCAGGCGCTCGAGCAGGGGAATCGCCTTGTTCTCCGCCTGCGCCAGCACGCGGCGATTGAACGCCAGTTGCGACAGTTCGCGGTTCAGGTAACGTTGGAAAACCCCCGTGCGTCGTCCGGATTTTTTCTTCGGGTTCATGCGCCTGGATTTCTTTTTTGCAGTTTGCAAAGTTTATGTCGAAATGATGACAACCACATTACGACGTGTATTTCCGTACACGATGGCGTCTGTCGCGGCATGACGCGCGGGAGCATCGAGCACCTTGGACGCTTTCCGGATTCATTGATTTGTTCCACACGATATATGCAAATGGGGAGAAGCGGAGGCGCATGAGAAGCCGAACGGCTCAATCGATCAGCTGGCCGACGCGACGGCTTAAGGCTGGATGACCGTGAACTGGGTATCGGCCCTGCGGTTTGTCGCCAGGCGGATAATCGCATCGCGCAGCATTTCACGCGCTTTGTCGTCCCCCAATATCTTTTTCCATCGATAGAGATCGATAAAGGCTTCGGCCTGCAGGGTCCTGAGGGCGATCGCCACGCCTTGATAAGCCGCATCGTCAAGCTCGCCGCCGCGCGCGCGGACGCAGACGAATGGAATATTTTTGGTATGCGGCATTGCCTTGCAGTACCGCAGCAGGTCGAACATGCGGCTTTCGTCGAACTGCGAACCGCAGACGATCACGTCAAACGGATTTTTAAGAAGCGCATGCGCCTGAGAGGTAGTGGTGGCGACCGTCACGGCAAGGCTGTCTTTCAAGGCATCATAAGTAAACGCCTGCGGCCCTGAGACAGTAGCGAGTAACACTCGTTTTTTCTGTTCGAGGCTCATGGTGGTCCCCATGAAAGAATCAATGAATCACGATGCCCTCGTTTATAGCTTGTTTTTAATTTTAGAAGCTGAGGGTACAAAATCAGTGATCGGCAACGTGAACTTAAAAGCCAATTTAAATTATAAATCTCTCATGTTTCAAGAGAAATATCAGGAATTGTTGATTTAAATTTTCATGACAGAAAATTAATTTAAGTTCCATCGATATTCGCTCAAGTCGGTTATTTTTGATTTGCATCAAAAAAATTTGGTAAATATTGCCTATTAGACATTGCCGGTTGTCATGTAATCTCTAAAATAACGCGGAACAGTCAAAACAAGGGGCAATAATGGAAACAGCAGTTCAGCATCTGGTGAAAACCGAATCGCCTGCCGCATCCCATTTCAATTTTGCCAAGCTTCAGGCTGTCATCTGCATGGCGGTATCGGCCGCAGTCAGTATAGGTCTGATTGTATGGGCCGTGAAATCCTGGTTCTAAATCTGCCGGGCCCGCGCTCTCGTCTCCCCCGCGAAACGCCGCGTCATGCGGCTCTTTGGGACATTCGCTTCCGCTCCCTGTTGTCGCTGGCCGTTTCAAAAAACAATTCGTTCGCCTTTCAAGAATAGACGGAATGCCGGCCGCCGATGGCGACGCCGACATAGCCTGTCTCAATAGCTATCGATGGCGTAAGCGGGACGTCGCGCGGCTCCCCGTAATACGGTCCGCGGCGGCGCGGGCAGCGTTTCGGCTGCACCTCGCCATGAGATCGGACTGAACGATCCGGCGCGGGCAGGGTGCCCACCGTGCGATGCTTCAACAATCTAGCCGGAGTAGATCTCGGAGCTGGCGACCACGCAGTTGCGGCCGTTCGATTTCGCCGCGTACAGCGACCGATCCGCGGCCTTCACCAGATCCAGCGGCAGGCAGCCGACCCCGGGAGTGCAGGCTTCGACACCCACGCTGACGGTGACCACGCCGGCGGGGTTGACCGCCTGCGGGATATTCAGGTCCTGTACCGCCAGGCGGAGGTTCTCCGCCACCCGGAGGGCGCCGGCCAGGCCGACATCCGGAAGAAGAACGGCGAACTCTTCGCCGCCGTAGCGGGCCGTCAGGTCGCCGGCCCGATGCTGTCCTTCGCGCAGTGCCGTGCTGATCATGCGCAGGCATTCGTCGCCCGCCGGATGGCCATAGACGTCGTTGTACTGCTTGAAGTAATCGACGTCCAGCATCAGCAATGCCAGCGAGCTTCCGCTGCGCCTGGCGCGCCGGAATTCATCGGACAGGGCCGCCTCGAAATGGCGGCGGTTGGCGAGCCTGGTCAGCCCATCCTGCATGGCCAGCCGCTCCAGCGTCTGGTTGAGCTCCTCAAGCGCGCCTTTCGCCTCCAGCAGCTCGACTTCCAGGCGTTCGCGGATGTTTATCTGCCGAATAAGCCTGAACCCGAGCAGCGTCAGCACCATGCCGAGCAGCGTGATGCCGATGAAGAGTTGCACGGTGTCCGCACGCCATTCGGCGAATATCTCGGCCTTCGATAGTGCCACGCCGGTCACGAGAGGATAAGAGCGCAGCCGATGGTAGTTGTACGAGCGCTCGATGTCGTCCAGCATCGAGCGCATCATGAGCGAACCACGGGAGGCTTTCACGGCACGCGCCAGATAGGCGCGAAAGACAGGCCCCTGCGACAAGTCGCTGCCGACTACGGACTCGCTGAACGGACGGCGGGCGACCATGACGCCGGTATCGAGCATGAGAAAGATCGAGCCGTCGCGGCCGATGTCGAAATTCTCGTAGAACTTCCTGAAATGATCCAGCTTGATGGTGGCCAGCGCAACGCCGGCAAAGCTCCCGTCGGGCTTATCGATGCGCCGCGATATGGTCATCACCCAGGTCCCGGCCGCAAGCGTCCGCACCGGCGGGCCGACATGCGCATTGCGTCCCGCATTGAGGCGATGGCGGACGAAATACTCGCGGTCCGCATGGTGGAGGTTCCTGGCGGGATAAGGCTGCGAGCTGGCGAGGTAGTTGCCGCTTTCATCAAGGATGAACAGGCCGTTGAGCTGCGGAAGCTGGGAAGCCTGCATGGCAAGCAGCTTGTGCGAGCGCTTCAATGCCTCCGCGCTCATGCCATCCACCTCGGCCCGCTCCACCAGCCCCGTCACCACGACATCGACCGCCTTGATGGTGTCCTCGGCATGCTGCGCGAGGGCGAGCGCGATGTTAGACGCCGCGAGCTGCGTCCTGCTCATCTCGATCGAGCGGGCTTTCCAGCTGTTCCAGGCCACCACCGCGAATAGCGAGAGGACCACGACGATGACGAATGCGACGGCGCGCGCCATGATCGGTTTTTTTCGTTCCTCCGCCAGCGTCAGTTCCATATCGTTCTCGCTTTATTGGCGAAATAACATCGGTCCGGAGTGCGGCCTGGTCAGGCATGCATAGATGCTATCCGTTTGCGCGCGTTACGACGAGGCCGCAGGCGGCTTTTTCCATCAATGCGAAAAAAAGCCGTGCGATGATCGGCCAAGTAGTCAGTGTGCTGATCGCCTTTCTCATTCTGCAATTACAAATGAACGGTATGGGAATCTTCCTGCGACGCCAGCACCAGCTCGGCCATGCCCTCGGCGATCTCGCGTTCACCCATGATGGTGTGGTTGGCGCCGTGTTGTTCCAGGTGCAGCGCTTCCGCATTGGAGTGCGCGCGGGCGACGACCTCGATTTGCGGATTTGCCCGGCGCGCATGTTCGATGATCTGTCCGCCCTCCATTGCGTTCGGTATCGCCACCAGCAGCCAGCGGGCGGAGGCGACATTCGCCGCTTCCATGACGCCGGGGCGCGCCGCATTGCCGTACAGGGCCGGTATGCCGTCGGCGCGCAAGGCTTTGACCACTTCCAGCTGATCCTCGATGACGATGAAAGGCCGGCCCTGCTCGCCGAGCGCGGCCGCTATCAGATGGCCGACCCGCCCGAAGCCGATCAGCACGGCATGTTCGCGCATCGGTTGCCACGTCGGCGCGCCCGCATCGTCGACAGGCGCGGCCGCGCCCGACTTGCCCTCGTGCCGGTCGAGCCAGGGCTGCAGGCCATCGAGCA
>JAQGLQ010000488.1 GCA_028292785.1 Noviherbaspirillum sp.
AGTCGGCATGTGCTGCAGCTTTCCGAGTTCGATGAAGGCTGCCAGCCTGCGCCGGTCGAACAGCAACGGAAACTTTTGCGCCTTCGCGATGCTGGTGTCATCCAAGGCGGCTGCCGCTATTTCGCGGTGGGCCAACTCGAATTCCTGCGCGATCCGTCTTGCGCGGATCAACAGGGTCTGGCCATTTGCCGTCAACAGCATTCCCGCGAGCTTTCTCTCGAAGAGCGGCACGCCGAGTGAAGACTCGAGTTCCTGTATTGCGCGCGTTATCGCAGACTGCGCACGATACAGGGCCTGGGCGGCCTTGGTAGCGCCGCCTAGTTCGGCTACGGCGGTGAAGACCTGCAACTGGCGGGCATTGATGCCTGGTTTCATGATTTCGGAAGCGAGGAGCGCGGATAGATGCAGGCTAGCCGGCCAGGATGGCCGGACATCCCTCATCCTACAGGGTCCAATTTACCTTAACAAATAAAAGAGATGGCCAAGGCCGCAAAAAAGTATTGGTCAAACCTGGTCCGTAAGATCAAAATCCTCGAACAACGATAGCGCTCGGCATCATGGCGATCTCCCGAAATTTGACAAAAGGATCGCATATCTGGAATCAGACCTGCTATGAGCGCAAGGTGGAGACGATGAAGAAAACAGACCAGAAAAACTGCACTCTCATGTGCCGACATTGATCGGCATGCTCCACGACATCACGTGAAACAAGGCCCGACCCGCGGTCGCGGCGTATCAACGCGGCAAGATGTTCGCGCCGTGGCCCCATGTTGTCGCAAAGGCGTTTCGATATTTGATCCTTCCCTTACTGGAGTTACCATGTCTGTTTCCGTCAAGTCGCTGGTTCGCATTCTTGCCGTCGCCGCAATGGCATTTTCATCGCTGCAGGTGCAGGCCCAGTCCACGAGCTATCCAAACCGCACTGTGCGCATCATCGTTCCAGCGCCGCCGGGCGGTGGCACCGATGCCATTGCGCGAATCGTGGCAGATCGGTTGGGCGCCCAGTTCGGCCAGCAATTTATCATCGAAAACCGGGGCGGGGGCTCGACCACGATAGGCAGCAATGTCGTCGCGAAGGCGGCGCCGGACGGTTATACACTGCTGGTGACAGCGTCCACCCATGTCATCAACGACGTCATGCTTCCCAATCTGCCGTATGACAGCTGGAAGGATTTTACACACCTGACCCGGCTGACGTCGGGGCCGAGCGTGCTGGTGGTAAATACCAATGTCACCGCCAAGACGGCCACCGAACTGGCTGCACAGATGAAGACCAGGCCCGAGCGATACAACCTTGGCACCGACGCTGTGGGGTCGCTCGGCTATATGTCGATGGAGCTTTACCGTAATGCCAGTGGCGCGAAATTCGAGATAGTGAACTACAAGGGCGCGGGCCCCGCGCTGGCCGATATCGTGGGCGGTCATATCACCGGCATGTTTAGCAGCGTCGTCGCCACCCGTCCCCATATCACGGCAGGGAAGGTGCGCGCGCTAGGCGTCACGTCGGCTGAGCGCGTGCCCTCGCTGCCTGATGTGCCGACCATGGTCGAGCAGGGTTTCAAGAACTTCATAATGACTTCATGGCACGGCGTCTATGGGCCGGCAGGCATGCCAAAGGAAATCCAGGAAAAGCTGGTTACGGCTATCAAAGGGATCATGAGCGACCCGAAAGTGCGCGAGCGGCTGACCAATGAAGGGTTTGGTCCGGTATCGTCGTCGCAGGAAGAGTTCATTGAGTTCGAGAAAAACGAGTACAAACTTTATCGGCGCCTGGTGGACGAGGGGATTGTGAAGCTCGTGCAATGAGCGGTCCGGGTTGGCGACCCGGTGAACCGCCTGGCACATCGTCATGATCCGCACCGCGAAAATTCGACGACTTATCTAATCCAAAGAGGAGCCAGTATGGCAACGAAGATCAATCATGTGGCGATAGTAAGCGACTGTTATGCAGTCGTCGGCAAGTTTTACGAGGCGCTGTTTGGCTTCAAGTCCCCTACGAGCAGAAAACTGTTCAATGCGGTCACCGTGGGCGACGGGTATGTCGGCATCAACATCAATCCGCGTCGGCCGGGCCGTCCGTCGGGTCTCGATCACTTCGGCGTGGAAGTCGACGAAGTTCCTGAAATCTTCGACCGGCTCAAAAGCCACTATCCCGCCATCAAGGCCTTGCAACGGCCCACCAATCGCCCCTTTGCCGGTATCACCACGCATGATCCGGACGGGAACGTATTCGACCTGTCGCAAAAAGACATGAAGAATCGCGGGGAAATTTATCTGGAAAACGAGGCCGGCTGGACGCAGTTACGCACAGTGCGCCATTTTGCGATGCGCACCATGAATCCCGAACGGGTCGCGGAATTCTATGTCACCGTGCTCGGCCTTACCCTCATGGACCGCACAGACCAGGATGCCGGCTACCGGGTTACCGATGGCCGGATGACCCTGGCGGTATTGCCGTGGGATATAGAGCGCTACCAGGGCACCGGCATCATTCGGCCCGGACCCGACCACCTTGGCTTCGGCGTCGAAGATCTCGATGCATTCAAGGCGGATCTGGAGCGGGTGGCAGGCGAGAATCCGTCTCTCATGCCGAAACAGATCGCGCTTGGGCCGGAGGGCAGAGCCCGTTCCGAAATGATTTCACGCGACAATCCTGGCGCTTTTGTCATGTCGGATGTAGATAACGTGACGCTGTCAGTCTCGGTGGTCGGCTGACATCGTCGCAATCGGCCCGGTACGTCACGGTGCCTTCGCGGCTGGCCTCTCGGAATTGAGGAAAACGAATTGATGAGCAACATGTACACCGAGGATATCGAATACCGCACCGTCGGAGGCGAAACACTCCTTGCGCGCCTGTATCGTCCAGCCACTGGCGCTGTGGCGGCACTCATTGACGTCCACGGGGGAGCATGGGTGCAGGGCGACCGTCTTAACAATGCCGTGATGCATCAATATCTTGTCGAACGGGAAATTGCGGTTCTTGCCCTTGACTTCCGAATGGCGCCTGCACATCGATATCCTGCGAGCATGGCGGATATCCGCTTCGGCATCCGATGGGCAAAGTCACATCGCGAGCGCCTTGGCATCGATGCCGCCGGGCTCATTGGTGGCCTGGGCACATCAAGCGGTGGCCATCAGATCGTTCTGGCCGCCTTGCGTCCCGACGAGGCGGCACACTATCCCGATGCGGACCCGGCTGGTTTGGCCGTTGACGGTCAGCTCGACTTCGTCATCGCATGCTGGCCGATTCTCGATCCGCTGGCACGTTACCACATGGCCAAAGCGAAGAATATCAAGATGCTGATTGACGCTCATGAAGCATTCTGGCCCGACGAAGTGGCCATGAGCGAGGGAAATCCCCAGCTCATCGTCGAGCGCGGCGAAGCAAGCAGCCTGCCGCCCATCCTGATCATTCAGGGGACAGCGGACGAAAACGTCGACCATGAGGGCGCCGATAAGTTTGCCGGACGCTATGCGAACGCGGGCGGGACGTGCAGGCTGCTGAAATTTGCGGGTGAGCCACATGCCTTCATCACGAAAAATCCGGATGCACCGGCTTCGATGGAAGCCCTGGAGCAAATCGCCCAGTTCATCGACGCTGCCGCGGCACGGCCGCCCGCCTGAACCGCGAGCAGGCTTCACTGATCCAGACCGACCGGAAACGCCGGGCTGGCGTGATCGGCACCGCCGGCATTAACCCCGAATGACAGCAAGCGCCACGCCACCTTTTTTCTTTCTTTACCTTATCCAGATACCCAATGACCACATCCTCTTCGCCGGCGGTGCGCCGGGACATCCCTGCACCTTCGGCACCCGATACCACCATCTGGTGCAGCGATGCGATCGCCGACATGCTGCGTGCGCTCGACATG
>JAQGLQ010000501.1 GCA_028292785.1 Noviherbaspirillum sp.
CGCCACCACGTTGTCGACGTTGACGCGCGCCAGCCAGGTGGCCTTTGCGAGATCGTACTGCGATTTGCGCGACACCTGGTTGAGCGCCAGTCCGACCACGTTGTACAGGCCGATGGTGTAGCCGTCCGGCTTGGCCTTGTGCAGATAGTTGGCGGCGACCACGTTGCCGGCGCCATCCATGTTGCGCACCACCACGTTCGCCTTGTTGGGCAGGTGCTTCTCGATGAAGGGCGCGATCGCTTGCGCCAGGTCGCCGTAGCCGCCGCCCGGCTTGTAGCCGACCACGAATTCGATGGGTTTTTCGGGATATTTGCCGGCCGCGTTGGCGGCGGTTGCAATGCCTGCCGCCGCGAGGCCGGCCAGGAAGTTGCGCGACAGGTGTTTCCAGGTGCGCTCGGTTTGCATGCCATGTCTCCTTATATTATTGCTGGCCGCGCGGGGCGGCCAGTCTGCCAAGCATAATAAGCTGTTTTTCGGCTTTTGCCTGAACCGTCGTTCAGGCTACGTCATATTCCGGCCGCACGCGCACATCGACGACGACGGTTTCGCCGTTCTTGACCCTGGCGATGGCATCGATCACCACCGCTTCCAGTTCACCCGCGGTTCGCACCGGTCCGATGCCCGTCGCGCCCTGAGCACGCGCGATGGCGGCGATATCGATGTCGGGTTCGCCGATATGCTGGCCTATCCATTTGTTCTCCACCGGGCGGCTGCGATGGATCGCGACTTTCTCCTGGTGGATCTCATCGTTGAAGAAGGAACGGTTATTGGATACCAGAACCAGCATCGGGATACGGTAGCGCGCGGCGGTCCAGATCGCGCTCGAACCCATCATGAAGTCGCCGTCGCCGAGAATCGCCACCGGCACCCGCTCGCTATCCTGTAGCGCGAGCGCGGCGCCGACCGCCATGCCCGGTCCGGCGCCGATGCCGCCGCCGCCGTCCGATCCGAGGAAATCGAGCGGATGCTCGAAGCGGCAGGTGTCGCCGGCCCAGCCCAGCGGCAGGCGGATGTAGGTGATCTTTTCATTGGCGGTGATGCGCTGCATCAGCCAGCCGAAATCGCGAATGCCGATCTCCCGTTGCGGATCGGGCGCGGCGCCCGGCGGATGCTTGACCACGGGCGCGAAGTGGCGCGGCTGGTTGCGAAGCTTTTTCACTTCATCGAGCAGCAGGGGAACCAGCACGTCCGGTTCGCACAGCAATTGCAGATCCATCGGCGCCAGGCCCTGATAGTCCATGCTCCAGCCGCGATGGATGTAGGGATCGACCGAGCACTGGATGATCTGCGACGGCGCCAGCGCGCCGGGCATGGCGGTCTTGAGCGTGCCGGCCAGATCGACCCAGTCGAGGCTGAGCACCACGTCGGCTTCACGCAACGCCTGCAAGCCAGGCTCGGGAACGCGCAATCCGGGCGCTGCCGCCAGCAGGGGATGATGGGTGGGAAAGGTCGCGCCCAGCTTCAGGTCCGTCAGCACTTTCGCGTTGAGACGCTCGGCCAGTTCGACCCGCTGTTGCCAACCCTCGGTGCTGCGCGATACGCGGCCCATCATGATCAGCGGATTTTTCGCGCCGGCGAGCAGAGCGGCTGCGCGCTTGACCAGGTCGGAAGAAGGTTGCGCCGGCGGCGGCAGACGGAAGCGTGACACGTCGGGCACCGCGAGACCGTCCGGCGCACGTTCTTCCTGGATGGTGACGTCGAAGCATACGTACACCGGCGCGCGCGGCGCGGTCTGCGCGATCATCGAAGCGCGCAGCATGGACTCGGCGGCCGCCTCGAGCGAGGCCGGCTGATCGTCCCACTTGGTGTAGTCGCGAACCAGCGCGCCCTGGTCCTTGGCGGTATGCAGCCATTCGATCCAGGGGCGGCGCTTGGCTGCGTCGACCGCGCCGGTGGCGCCGAAAATCACTACCGGCATGCGGTCGCACCATGCGTTGAAGATGGTCATGGTGGCATGCATCAGCCCCACATTGCTGTGCAGGATGACGCCGAGCGGCTTGCCGGTCACCTTGGCATAGCCGTGGGCCAGCGCCACCGTGTGTTCTTCATGCAGGCACAGCAGCATCTTCGGGTCGGCATTGCCGAGGTGGTTCACCAGGCTGTCGTGCAGCCCGCGGAAGCTGGCTCCCGGCGTCAGCGCCACGTAATTCAGGTCGAGCGCCCTGATCACATCGGCCAGATAATCGCTGCCCCACTTGCGTGAATCGGGCTTGCCCTCGACGGGCCGTTCAATCTGCATTGTTCATACTCCAGTCAAAGTTTTATCGCGTCCCGCTCGTTCACAAAAAATAATGCAGCTTGAAGCCAAGCACGAAGACGACATAAATAAAGGCCGCCATCACCGCCGGGTACAGCACGGACAGCAGCCAGGTTTCGCGGTTGATCCACTTGAGGTAAATGAACAGGGCAAGGGACGCCGCCAGCAGCATGTTGGTCAGCCAGATCAATGCGACGAACGCGGCGATCCAGCCGAAAAATACCGCTCTATGCGCGAGCGTGTCATTGGGATCCGCCTCCTCCTGGGCCGCCCCTTCGCCGCCGAGCGAACCGGAGGAACTGCCCTCCAGGAACGACATGCGCTTTCTCACGGCCGGGAAAAAATCCATCAGCATCTGCACGCCGGAAAAAATCATCAGCAGGACACTGCAGGCGCGCGGCACCATGCCGACGTCGGTGCGCAGCTCCAGGGTTTCATAAGTGATGAAGGTCGCGAATGCGAAAAGCAGCGCGGCGAATACGCCTTTTTCGGTGATGCGCATCATGTGCCCAATCCTTTACGTTGTTGCCGCACGAGCGGCCATGCCAGCGACACGACAATCAGAACCAGCAGCACCAGGGCGATGGGCCGAGTGAAGAATCCGGCATGGCCGAAGGTGGCCATCGACTGGTGATACGAGGCTTCCAGCAGCTTTCCGAGCACCAGCGCGATGATCAGGGCGATGCGCGAGTAGCCGTACTTTTGCATCACGACCGCGAGCAGGCCGAATACTGCGGCGACGATCACGTCTCCCAGCTTGCCGCCGCTGCCGTAGGCGGCGATCAGGCCGAAGGCGATGATGCCGGGCGCCATCAGCGAACAGCGGATCTTGGTCAGAAACACCAGCCGCGTCGCGAATACCAGGCCAAGGCCCATCGCGACAAATTTGCCGACGACGGCGGCGGCGATCAGGAACTCGGTGGTGTCGATATGCTTGGTCAGCATTTCCGGGCCAGGCGACAGGCCGTGGATCATCAGGCCGCCGAGCAGCACCGCCATCGCGGAATTGCCGGGGATGCCGAATGCCAGCGTCGGCAGCAGATTGCCGCCTTCCTTGGCGTCGTTCGCCGACTCCACCGCGATCACGCCTTCGATTGCGCCCTTGCCGAACCTTTCGGGATTCTTGGAAGTCTGCACCGCCGCGCCGTATGCCATGAAACTCGCGACCACGCCGCCGATGCCGGGAATCACGCCGAGGCCGAAGCCGATCGCGCAGGAGCGCAGGAACAGGCCGAAGTTCTGCGCCACGGCGCGCAAGCCTTCCATCGAGATGCCGGACTTCACTTCGACCGCGCTGGCGATGGCTTCATTCTGCCGGCTCAGCGTATAGGCTTCGCCGATGGCGAACAGCCCGATGATCACCGCGATCAGGTCGATGCCGTCGGCCAGGTAATCCAGGCCGAAGGTGAAGCGCTCGCCGCCCATGATGGGTTCCATGCCTACATAGCAGAGCAGCAGGCCGAGCAGCGCAGACATCAGGCCGCGGAAAGTATTGCCCTTGGTAACGGCGGCGATGATGGTCAGGCCGAACACGGCGAGCATGAAGAAATCGGGATAGGAAAATGCCAGGATCAGATTGCGCGCGACCGGCAGCATCAGGTCCAGGGCGACCAGGCCGACCAGTCCGCCGAGGGCCGAGCACACCATGGCGGCGGTGATCGCCATGCCGGCCTTGCCCTGCTTCGCCAGCGGGTAGCCGTCGAACTGGGTCGCGGCATTGGCGGCATCACCCGGCGTGTTGATCAGGATCGAGGTGATCGATCCGCCGAAGTTGGAAGCACCGTAACAGGACAACAGCAGCACGATGGCGGCCTCGGGGCTCATGCCATAGGTCAGCGGGATGAGGAACACCATCGCGATGGTTCCCCCCAGCCCGGGCAATACGCCGATGACCAGTCCGAACATCACGGACGCGCACATCAGCAGCATCAGGTCCCATTGAAATACGGCGCCCAGTTGCGACAGAAAACCCATCTTGTCTCCTCTCTTCGCGCGATCGGCTGACGCACCGCTCTCCGGCGGATGCTCGTCTACCCGCGCCTGTTGTGTGTTACGCAGCCCGGCGAGGCCGGAACATGGTTACGCAGCCCGGCGAGGCCGGAACATGGCGAAAAATCAATGGATGATTTTCTTCTGTTCCGAAACCCTTGACCAATGCTATTCATGCCGTTCCCCATCGAATTTGTTTATCGGGCGTCCAAGGCGCGGGCCTAAATTGCAGTATGCTTGCAAGCTGTTCCGAGGCCCCGGCCGCTTCCTCGACAACCGCAAACCGCCGCCCGTCGCCATGACCGCCAGTATCAGCCTGCGCCACCTGAGAGTCTTCATCGCCGTCGCCGAACGGGGCGGGGCGACCCGGGCCGCCGACTTTCTTTATCGGGCGCAGTCGGCGGTGACCCGGTCGATCCAGGAGCTCGAGCATTCGCTCGGCGTGCAACTGTTCGAAAGAAAAACCGGCGGAATGGTGCCGACGGCATTCGGCGACTCCCTGCTGCTTCGCGCGCGGCGCGCGGCGCAGGAGTTCGAACTGGCGCGCCACGAGATGAGCTTGAGGACCGGCCAGAATGCCGCGCCGCGCGCGCCGGCGTTTTCCCTGCTGTTCAATGAGCACCAGCTGACCACCTTCCTGAAACTGGCGGAGCTGCAGCATATGCCGACGGCGGCGAAGATGCTTGGCATCACGCAGCCGGCCGTGAGCGCGTCGGTCAACAAGCTGGAAGCCAGCCTCGGCATCGCGCTGTTCAAGCGCACGCCGAAGGGCATGCACTTGACCGAGGCCGGCGAAGTGCTGTTCTTCCGGACCAGGCGGGCGCTGGCGGAATTGCGCCACGTGACGGCGGAACTGTCCGCCCTCGGCGGGACGGTGGAGGGGCGGGTCATCGTCGGCGTGCTTCCGCTCGGCCGCAGCTATATCCTGCCGCGCGCGATCGCGCGGGCGATCGCCGCGCATCCGAAGCTGCGGATCTCGACCATCGAAGGCAGTTTCGATCCGCTCGCCACCGACCTGCGCGC
>JAQGLQ010000525.1 GCA_028292785.1 Noviherbaspirillum sp.
GCAGCGTCAGCCGGTGCGCGCACCGGCCACCGACCAGATAGGCGCGACCGCTGTCGCCGCGATACAGGGTCAACTCCTCGCCGAGCGCCTTGAGCGGTTTCGCCTGGCCGTTGGCGACATCGCCGGACAGCGCCACCGGCTGCCAGAACCTGCGCAGCAGCTTGCCCATCGGCGTGTCGGGGGAGGTCTGCGACAGCTGCCTGAGCCGCTCCGCTTTTTCCTGCTTGCGATCGTTTTGATTCATGACTCGTGCTCCGCTAATAAACAATGCATTCATCGCCGCGCCCGTGGACGGGCATCAGTCCATCTTCAGCTTGATTTCACGCACCAGCCGCGCGAACTGCTCCTGATCCCTGCGAATCCGTTCGCCGAATTGCTCCGGCGTGCTGGTCACCACCTCGACGTCCAGCGCCTTGAGCCTGGCTCTGGTCTCGGGCGCGGTCAATGCCTTGATCAGTTCGGCATTGAGCCGCTCGACGATGGCCGGCGGCGTGGCCGCGGGCGCGACAAAGCCCATGGTGCTTTCCACCCGCACATCCGGGTAGCCGAGCTCGGCGACGGTCGGCACCTCGGGCACCGTGGCCGAACGCTGAGGCGAGGCTACCGCGAGAATGGCGAGCCGGCCGGCTTTCAGTGCCGGCATGATCGAGGGCAGGGTGGTGAACATGACGGGTATTTCGCCGGTGGTGAGCGCCGGGGTGGCCTGGTTCACGCCCTTGTACGGCACATGCTTGAGATCGATCTTCGCCGACAGCTTGAACTGCTCCATGCCGAGATGATGCAGGCTGCCGTTGCCGACCGAGCCGTAATAGATCTCGCCAGGCCTGGCCTTGGCGAGCGCCACCAGTTCCGGCACCGACTTCACGCCCAGCGAGGTGTTGACGACGATGAACAGGTAGCCGCGGATCGCCTGCGTCAGCGGCGCGAAGTCGCGTATCGGGTCATAGGGCAGCTTGCTATGCAGCGCGGGCGTGATCGCATAGTCGGTCCCGGCCAGCATGATGGTGTAGCCGTCGGGCTGCTGCTGGGCGGTGTACTGGGCCGCGATGATGCCGCCGGCGCCGGGCTTGTTCTCCACGATCACCTGCTGCCCGACCGATTCCGACATCTTCGCGGCGACCACGCGCGTCAGCACATCCGGCAGGCCGGTAGGCCCGAACGGCACGATGATCCTGATCGGCCGCGCCGGAAAACCTTGGCTGAAGGCCAGGGCGGAATACAACAGCATCGCGAACGCGGCCGCGCATCGCGTCAGGCGCCGATGGACGGCGGATGTGGCTTGCTTCATGTCTGCCTCGCACTGTTTCGTATCAAGTTCCGCTCGCTTCAATCGATGTTCAGGCCGATATCGCGCACCAGGCGCGCATAGAATTCCTGGTCCTTGCGAAACTGTTCGCCGAATTGCTCGGGCGTGCTCAGCGCCAGTTCGACATCGAGTTCCTGCAGCTTGGCCTTCATGTTGGGCATCTGCATCGCCTTGGCGATTTCGGCGTTGAGGCGGTCGATGATGGGGCGCGGCGTCCCGGCAGGCACCACGAAGCCCATGTTGCTCTCCATGACAAAGCCGGGAATCGTTTCCGCGACCGTCGGCAGGTCGGGCCGCGATGCCGAGCGCTGCGGCGAGGCCACCGCCAGCACCTTCAGCTGCCCGCCCTTGGTGAACGACGCCACCGAAGCCATGGTGGCGAACATCACCGAAATGTCGCCGTTCACCAGTGCCGGCGTGGCCTGGGTTACGCCCTTGTAGGGAACATGCAGCAGGTCGACCTTGGCGCCGCGCTTGAACTGCTCCATGCCGAGATGATGCATGGTGCCGCTGCCGGGAGAGCCGTAATTGATCGCGCCGGGTTTGGCTTTGGCTTGTGCGATCACGTCACTGACCGAACCGGCGAATCCGGCATGCGTGATCAGCGACATGTAGCCGCGCACCGCCTGGGTCACGGGCGCGAAGTCGCGCGCCGGATCGTACGGCAGCTTTTTATTCATATGCAGCGCCGGCGTGATCGCATAGTCGCTGTTGGCAACGAAGAAAATGGTATGCCCGTCGGCGGGCGCCTTGGCCACGTACTGGGCCGCGATGATGCCGCCCGCGCCCGGCTTGTTCTCGACGATGACTTGCTGTCCCATGGATTCGGCCATGTTGCCGGCGGCATAACGGGCGATGATGTCCAGAATGCCGGTCGGTGCGTAGGGCACCACGATCCTGATCGGCCTGGCGGGAAAACTCTGGGCGAACGCCGATGCGGAAAGCAGCAGCGAAGCCGAAAAGGCCAGGCGCCGCCCCCAGCGCCGGACCGGGCAAACAGGCTTGGGCTGAATCATGTCGTCTCCTGTTGTTTCTGTTGTTTCTGTTCCCGGCCGCCTGGTCCGGACAGGTTTTTATAGTTTCGCGCCTGCCCAGTATCTGCCTGTGCGGCAATGAGCACAACGCATAAAACCGTCTAGCTGTTATGCAAGAATCGCATTGCGGAGCGCACGCGTTGCTTAAAGGAATCGCGGTCTTTTCACGGCGGCACAACCGGCAGTTATGCAATTTTGCACATAACAGCTAGTCGATTATCCGTATTGTGCTTTAGCCGTACTCGGCCAATACTCTGTTCCCAGATCGTCCCTCGATACGAGCAAGGACACGCCCTTCATTCCCACGATTCGGGAGGAGACCATGGAACCGCATGAACGCGTCCTGCGCAGGGCAGAGAATCTGAAACTCCTGCACCAGACTTCGCGCGACAGCCCGATGGGCAGGCTGCTGCGCAGCTTCTGGCAGCCGATCGCCCGCGCGGAAACCGTGGTGGCCGGGCAGGCACGGGCCATCCGCGTGATGGGGGAGGACCTGACCATCTATCGCGGCGAGAGCGGCAAGCCTTACCTGGTCGGCAGCCATTGCGCGCACCGGGGCACGGTGCTGCACACCGGCTGGGTCGAACAGGATCAGATCCGCTGCATGTATCACGGCTGGCGCTATGACGGCGGCGGGCGCTGCACCGAAATACCCGCCGAAAAGAACGCCCGCAGCGACGAGATCAGGATCACCAGCTATCCGCTGCATGAATACTGCGGCCTGGTGTTCGCTTACATGGGCGAGGGCATGGCGCCCGAATTCGATCTGCCGAAAAAGCATTTTCTCGACGAGCCGGGCCGCCATATCTTCGCCCGCGAACAGGTATGGGACTGCAACTGGTTTCAGCAGGTCGAGAATTCGCTCGATGCCGTGCATGTCAGTTTCGTCCATGTATGGGGCAAGTTCAGCCGCTTCGGCGAGGAGCTGACCACTGCAATTCCGGAACTGAAATATGCCGAAACCAGCGCCGGCATCCGCCAGATCGCCACCCGCTCGAAGAACAATGTGCGGGTCAGCGACTGGACCTTTCCCAACAATAACCATGTCGTCGTGCCGGGTGCCAAGACCGGCGACCCATGGAGCGACCTGACCGTGTGGGCGGTGCCGATCGACGACGGAAACACCATGCGCTTCACGCTGTATTCCTTTCCGGCGAGCGCCGCGGAAGAAGCGCGCAGGCATGCCAACGCGCCGGACCGCGCGATCAACCCGGCCGACTATTGCGCGCAGTTATTCAATCAGCGCGAGATTCCCGAGGTCGGCCATTCGCAACTGCTGTCGTTCCAGGATTACGTGGCGTTGAAAGGCCAGGGCGACATTGCCGACCGTGCCGCGGAAAACCTGTCGGCCTCCGATGCCGGCATCGTGCTGCTGCGAAAGATCTGCCTGCGCGAGATGGATGCGATCCGCCGCGGACAGCCGACCAAGCGCTGGACCAGGCTGGACGAAAAAATCGACCTGCCGATCCCCACCGCGGAAGCCGCGGGCTGAGAAGCCCGCCGCACCATCGCGCGGCCGAAAGTACATCCGAACATTGCATTCGATAACAAGCGTCTGCCAATGGGCGCCCTTACCAGGAGACCAGCTTGAACGCTTCAGACGCAATGGCCAGCATTCTCAAGACCGAAGGTACCGAGCACCTGATCTGTTATCCGCGCCAGATGCTGATCGAGTCGTGCAGCAAGCTGGGCATCCGGCCC
>JAQGLQ010000246.1 GCA_028292785.1 Noviherbaspirillum sp.
GTACCGCCCCCCGGAGACATCGTTTGCGGGCAATACTAAATAATAAAACGAGGGGAACAGCATGGCACTACTTCGTCTGCTTCGTGCCCGTCTGCTTCGTGCATTATATGCGCGGTGCCGGTCAGTATCAGCATCCAATCTCCAGCGAGCCATGAGCGGCCTGACGCGATCCTGAAAGGATAACCTGACCGTTATTTACAGCTTGCTGCGACCCCATAAAACATATCCTGAACGGCATTCATAGTTAGTCCCATAAATTCCGGCATGTGTATTTATCACATAAACAGGAATTTTTTCAAAGGAGACAATTGATGCACCCGCAAACAGAAAACAAGATCCTGACATATCCAGGGCCGGGCGTACCCGCGACTTGGCGCCACGCGGATCTTTATCCTGCGGACATCGGGCAGCTAAAGGCCGCGGGCGGCACCAAGCGGTATTGGCTCGCGGGAGAGCAGCATGTTTTCGCGTGAGAACAACGCACTTCTGACCTTGACCGGCCCCGGCACTGTAATGGGCGAAGTGCTCCGGCGCTATTGGATTCCGGCGCTGCTGTCCGAGGAAATTTCCGAGCCGGATGGAGCTCCTGTGCGTGTTGGCTTGCTCGGGGAAGAACTCGTGGCATTCCGCGATACCCAGGGGCGCATCGGTCTGATCGGCGAGCATTGCCGCCACCGCGGCGTGTCGCTATTTTACGGTCGCAACGAAGAGAGCGGCTTGCGTTGCATTTATCACGGCTGGAAGTTTGATACGGACGGACGGGTATTGGAGATGCCGGCCGAGCCCGTCGATAAGTTAGTAAGCCAAGGCGTTACTCACACCGCCTATCCGACTGTCGAGGCCGCCGGTATAGTCTTCGCTTATCTTGGCCCTAGGGACAAGATGCCGCTGTTTCCAAGCTACGCTTGGACACAGAAGCCGGCTTCGCATACCTATGTCACAAAATCGCTTCAAGAATGTAATTACCTTAACGGGTTGGAGGGCGAGTGCGATTCGTCGCACCTGTCGTTCCTGCATCGGGTGCTGCATGGGCCAGCCAGCAAGCTGCCGATGTTCACCAGTGTCAATCCGCGCTACGAGATCGAGAAGACTGATTTTGGCCTGCGCCTGATCGCCACGCGGACGCTCAACGACGATGAAGACTACGTGCGTATCTCAAGCTTCGTCATGCCTACAACCTGCTGGGTACAGGCGCGCAACAAGGAAGCGCATATCTATGTGCCGATCGACGATACGCGTAGTTGGCGCTATGACCTGGGATTTCTCGATCGGCCTCTGAACGATGAAGACCACGCCAACAGCCGCACTCATGATCTGGGCCCCGGCTATCGCAAGAAAGCCAACCTTGCCAACGACTATCTGCAGGATCGGCAAAAGCAGAAGACCGAAAACTTTAGCGGCATGGGCAGCTTCCTGGCGCAGGATTCCTGTGTGACCGAAACCATCGGGCCGCACTTCGACCGCTCCCAGGAATATCTCGGCTTCAGCGATCAAGGCGTGGTTGCATTGCGCAATCTGCTGCTGAAAAGCGCCAAGGAGCTTCAGGCTGGCAAGGAGCCCCCACATCTGATTCACGACCATGCATGCGATTCTTTTTCGCATATCGACACCTTTGATATTACCGTGCCGCGAGGACAGGACTGGCGCGCTAAATTTCCGCAGCTTTATGGAGGATCGGGTTGAACTCATAAGACTTCCATGGCATCAACCAGGTTCTGCATGAATCCCGGAAGGAAGACGAAGCGCATCGCACATCATGACAAGCTGTTCATTTCAATTTGCTGTGCGCGCCATTTAACGAAATTCGTAGGCGAGAGTCGCGTCCCTCTACGCAATACGAGTTGTCAACACTTATATTTTTCAGCCGATGACCATATCCTTGTCCAGCATGCGTTACGACGTGACCCTGCCCTTGATGGACGGGCGTGTCACGGTTGATGGCATTCCGCTTATTCCGGCGAAGACCACGTCGATGGTGATGCAGGACGTGCCAGATCTGCGTAGTGGCAGATTTGGCGTGTGGGATCTCAATATGGGCTTCTGGCTTCCGGCGATCGAAGCGGGATGGGACTTGGTGGCGCTGCCGGTTTTTCCCAAACGTAAGTCAGCGCTACAGTTCATCTTCTGCCGCGTCGATGCGAACATCCATTCGCCGCAGGACCTCGCGGGCAAGCGAGTCGGGACGCGACAATACCGCACCTCTGTGACCCTATGGGCGCGCGGCCTCCTGCACGATCACTACGGTGTGGATGTCGGAACCATTCGCTGGTTCGCCCAGGTGCGTGACGTATTTCCCCATCACGATCAGAACGCGGATATCACCTATCTTGACGACAAGCGTTCCATGGTCGATCTACTGCTGGCAGGCGAGGTAGACGCCATCATGACTGATATTTCAGACGCGGGCTTGTTCGACCGGCTGGAGAGCAATTCCGCAATTACGCGCCTGTTTCCCGAATATCCGACTACCGATCTGGCAATGTTTCGCGAGACCGGCATCTATCCGCCAATGCATGTGATGGTGATGAGCGGTCAGCTCAACCGCGATAACCCGGATCTCGCAGCGAAGCTATTCGATGCATTTCAGCGATCCAAGGCAATGGCATATGACGAAATCGCCGGGGACAGGGCGGGATTTTCAGTGGTCTATCTGCGCGAACGCTTCAAGGAGCAACAGGCACTATGGGGCGACCCATACGCTTACGGCGTCCAGGCGAATCGACGGATGATCGATGCTTTCATTCGCTATAACCATGAACAGGGCGCGATCCGGTCGCCGTTAGCCTATGACAGGATCTTCGCAGCAGGGACTTTGGACAGCTAAGTGCCGCGAGCAGCTATCAGCACTCACCGGACCGATCAGCATGCATGCATTCAAGGAGACAACGATGAAAAAAAGTATCGTATTGCTGGTGTCAATGTGGTTTGCGATGTTTGCGTCCAGTAGCATTGCGCAAACCAGGGACCGGCAAAAGTCCTGGGACGAGACCTTGGCCGCGGCGAGAGAAGAGGGCAAGGTGGTGGTGACCGGCCCGCCCGATGCGCAGGTACGGAAAGCACTACCGGCCGCGTTCAAGGCACGCTTTGGAATTACGATGGAGTACATTGGCGGCCGCGGAGGCGATGCGGCCTCCAAGCTGCGTACCGAGCGCAGCTCTGGCGCCGCCATCTCGGTGGACGCCATGCTCGCCGGCGGCTCAACCATGGCGCCTATTCTTCATCGTGAGAAACTGATCGATCCGATCAAACCGGTGCTCATCTTGCCGGAGGTGTTGGATACGTCGAAATGGAAGAATGGAAAGCTCTCGTATATGGACCCCGAGCAGCAATTTATTCTGAAACTGTCCGATACCCGTACGCCGCTATTTCATATCAATACACGGGAGATTCAACCAAGCGAACTACGTTCCACACGCGACCTTCTCGATCCAAAATGGAAGGGCAAGATCGCGCTGATGGATCCGACGGTGCCCGGAACCGGGAACAACACCGCCGCGCAGCTATACGCTCAGCTTGGCGAGGATTTCGTCAGGCGGTTC
>JAQGLQ010000541.1 GCA_028292785.1 Noviherbaspirillum sp.
AGCCAACGGCGGCAAGGTTCCCGCCGATTTGAAGGATTGATCCGCATATTGTCGGCGCCTGATGGCGCCGACAATTTTATTTTTCGATCACACGCACATTCCTGCGGCGGCCACCCCCTGACAGAGCGCTACCAGACAAATGCTGACCGAGTAGTCGGAAGGATAGACTCGCTTATCGGTTGAAGGCGCGGCCAAACCAAGCACAGCCACGATCCTGCATAATCAAGGCCCCGACCCCAACAAGGCGGCGCCCAACCTTCCGCTCAGCAACCCACTAACCAGGAGCAAGCGCATGAATTCCATCAAACCGACAGAATCGACACGGGTAACACGGCGTAGCACATTGAAGTTATGTACCCTGGCAATTGCCTGCAGCAGCATGATGGGACGCGCGGCTGTGGCGCAGACCGCCCCGGCACGGCCGCTGGATATTCATTTCGTGCCTACACCGCAGGTCGTGGTCGACAGGATGCTCGAAATTGCCAAGGTCACCAAGGATGACATGCTGTACGACCTCGGCAGCGGCGACGGCCGCATCGTGATTACCGCCGCGAAGAAATATGGCGCGCGCGGTATCGGCATTGACCTCGACCCGCAACGGGTCGCGGAGGCGCGCGCCAATGCCAAAGAGGCCAAGGTTGAGGACAAGGTACAATTCAGGGTCGACGACCTGTTCAAGACGGATTTGTCGGATGCAACCGTGGTGACGCTATATCTGCTTAACAGCATCAATCGCAACCTTCGCCCGCAATTGTGGCGACAGCTGAAGGTTGGCACGCGAGTCGTGTCGCATGCGTTCGATATGGGCGATGAGTGGCCGCCGGAAAAGACCGAGATGGTCGACGGCAGGATGGTCTTTTACTGGACGATAACCGAAGCGCAGAAAAAGGCAGTCGGGAAATAGGGCAAAGATAATCTCGCAAAACACATCCACCTCCAATGTGCCACGGTGCGGCGCGATGGCAGCAAGGCCTCATGAAAACGTACCGAAGCCGGTCGGCAAGAAGCAAGCTCCGCTTTTCGAGTAGTCCGATCGGCACTGATAGAATCCAAATCCTTTATTGATAATAACGATCGGCGATGCCTTCACCAGAGGCAAGCTCAATGGCAGACTATTCGATAGCCCGGCTCAAGCTGCGCCCGGTACGCCCTACCTAGTCCAATCTATGAATGACGAGCCGCAAAGCCCCTTGCCTGCCAATGCCTGCCAAGCGCGGCAATGGATTGCTGAACTCCGTGCACAACTAACGCAACGAGACTTGTTTTTTCGCGATCCTCCGGAAGAGCCGACCAGTTGCTGCGGGCGCGGCTGTAATGGCTGCGTATGGGAAGGTTACCTTGCGGCAGTCGGATATTGGTGTGAGCAAGGGCGAGGGATTTTACTTAAGGAATAGCAAGCTTCGTTCGTCTCTGCTCGACGCCTCCGTCAGCACCTGTTTCCTGCATACCTCCATAGAATTCTGTTTATGGGAAAACCTTTTGCGTTTATGGGGTCTTACTAAATCCGCTTATGACCAGTGCTCGCAGGGGAATGGGCGGCAGAGCTTGTCCATTGCCAATCTTCCGCAAGTGCCGCCGATTGGAACGGAACGAAATGAAATGACGGCACAACATTTCATGTTCAACCCACTTCAAGGAGACGCCTTATGGCTTATCGAAACGCACTAAACAACCGTCGCATCGCGGTACTTGCGGTCGACGGCTTCGAAAAAGTCGAGCTTACCGTACCGGTCGCTGCGCTCAAGCTGGAAGGTGCGGATGTGGATATCGTTTCACTGCATCCGGGGCGAATCCGTGGCGTCAATCTGCATGAGCCCGCAGGCATGGTGCGCGTCACCAAAACCCTGGACGAGGCCAATCCGACGGATTACGACGGACTGCTGATTCCCGGAGGGTTTATCAATCCGGATTTGCTCCGACAGTCCAGCGCGGCGCGAAATTTCGTTCGTGCCTTCGATCGGCAGAACAAGCCGATTGCAACTTTGTGCCACGGACCATGGCTGCTCGCCTCGGCCGGGCTCATGCCGAAAAGGACGATGACGTCGTGGCCCGGCATTCGCGATGATATGGTCAACGCAGGCGCAACCTGGCTGGATCAGGAAGTGGTGCGCGATCGCAACTGGGTTACCAGCCGGGGACCGCAGGACATGAAACCCTTCGTGCGTGCGATTACCGAATTGTTCTCGGGCGCGCCCGCGAATTTCAGTGAAGCGCACCAGTACGGGCAGTCGGACCCGCAACGTGAAGTGCCTCCATCTCTCGTGGTCAATGCCATGCGGTGGTTGCCGCGTCCCAGTCTTCGGACGATATTGGGCATCGCCCTGGTCGGCGCGGGATTGGCCGCCGCGAACAGTCGCCGCCCGCAATCCCGGCCGCGTTATTTATCAGGCCGGGGTATGCGTCCGGAATCGATGCCACGCGATATGGGAGCGATGTCCCCTCCGTGATGTTGTAGACGCAGGGCGTTCATGTCTTAAAGCAGATATGCAGGGAGGGAACCATGGAGATGAAAAAAATCAATGCCGGGAAGCTGCGCGCTATCGGGTACGGCGCACGCGAGCGGATTTTGCGGGTCGAACTCGAAGATGGAACGGCGATAGATTACTCCGGTGTCGGAGCCGAGGTCTGGCGCAAATTATCAACCTCCGGTTCAGCTTGGAGCTACTATCGCGACAACATTGAGGAAGAGTTCTCAGGTCAGCGCGCTACGGTCCGGCCCAAAGACAAATCCCCATCGCTTGAAGACCTTTTCAAAGCTCCCGGCAACGATGCGGACACTTAGTGCAAGTCCACTGAAGAGCCGTTCTTCCGATTGCTTGGTCGACACTGAATTAAGAACGAATCTGCCAACGCAGATTTAAAAGTAGTCCATGGAAACCCTCTGTCTGCATTGCAGACAGAGGGTTTCTGCAAGGCTATCTTTGGTCGGACCGCGGTCCTCGGTCGAGCCCCGCATCAACGAAACAAACCTGCATATTCGCCGCATTGGGCAAGCCGTTCCAGTGATAGTGATGCCTCCACGTTACATGGTCGCTATTTGAGATGCGTCTACCTTAGATAGTCACACTACTTTAGAGTCACGATCATTACTTCACCGGCATGGCTATCATCATCGGCGGTGTTGCGGTGTCCGATCACCCGAGTGATGAGGATGATATGTTGAAAGCATTGTTTATCACGATCTGGGTCATGACGCTGTCTCTGATGGTTGGCCTTCCTGCCCCAGCCGTCGCCTCGTCTTCCGCCTACAGCTTCGCATTGATTGCCGATACCCGCGGGCCGCTGGAGAGCATCAGCCCATCCGTTTCGATTAATAACGCGGGTACTGTGGCGTTGGGCGCGTCATTGAGAACCGGGGGCGGGGGCGTGTTCGTCGGTAATGGCGGTGGCGTGCTTCACACGATTGCGAGAGGTGAGCACACCGGCTTCGGCGCGACCATCAATGATGCTGGCACTGTAGCGTTTCTCGGCGAGTCGGCCGAAGGCAGGATGGGCATGTTCGCCAGTAACGGCAGATCCACGACGACGATCGCGCTTGGAGATATCTTTGGTATGCCGCGCATTAACAATAAAGGAGCAGTCGTATTTTTGAAACTTACGCTGCCGATCGGCGATCCGAGTGACGGCATTCTTGTTGGAAGCGGCGGTCCGCTTACCCGCATCAGCAGCCGGGGCGAGGGAGGGTTCATCAATGACCAGGGAACGGTCGTCTTCGTCATGCAATCCGAAAGCGGCATACAGGGCGTCTATCTCGGCAAGGGGGGGCGCCCCACGCTTGCTGCTGCTGCGGTGCCTCAAGGTCCGTTTGCCGGCTTCAGTGTTTCTCCTGTTATCAACAATGGGGATGCGATTGCCTTTACCGCTTTTTTAAACATCGGCGGAAGCGGTGTTTTTAAAATTTGTGGGGGAAGTTTAACGACGATCGCGAATTCATTTGGTCCTTTTTCAAGATTCGACTATGTCGCGATGAACGATAGCGGAGCCGTGGTATTTGACGCTGATCTCAAGGCTGGAGGAAGAGGCATTTTTACCGGGGTCGATCCTGTTAAGAATAAGATAATCGCGACCGGTGATCCCCTGTTTGGATCGCGTGTAAAGGAACTGCTCCTGTTCAGGGAAGGGCTCAATAACAGGAACCAGGTAGCGTTTCATGCGGTCCTTGAGGACGGCAGGCAAGCAATCGTGCGTGCAACCCCTTCATATGCGCCTGTGCCGTAGTTTTTGTTATACCTGCAGCAGCGCGGGCGATTCGTCAACGCGATTGCTCTTCCTTTTCAGGAATCTGATGCCAAAGTTCAGGCTATCAAGCATCGCACCTATACCTCAATTGTTTTAATTATAAAAATTAGTAAAAGTCGTTAATTCACGTGAGTAACGTCTTATAAATTCTTGGCGGTTTATGACAATATTCCGTGCTGGAAATCATTTCTGCCAAGAAATTGGACTGTCGCCGGTGTGAAGCGCTATGCAATGCACCGCCTCCTGCCATGACACGCGCCATGCCCCAAAGCGCAACAGCCTATAAATTTTTTGCAGTCTCGGATGTGGAAAATGAACTGGCCTCATTGATGGGCAGCTGTGAAAATTGGCTTGCTGATACCGGCGCCGTACAGTGAACCTGCAGAGCGCTGACCGCGGAGCAGCGGGAGGCGGTGCTGGAGCGCGATTACAACCGGCTGCTCAGCCTGGGCGGCACCCTTGACCGCCACGCGCGCGAGATCTACCGCTTCTACCATGTGCCGGCATCCAACACCGCAATGGGACACATGATTTTCGAAAATACGCCGTAGCGCCGCAGCGCGCAGAACTGGAGAAAGCACATGCAAGCATCTTCGCCCACCGCATTGCCACGCGTAGCGACCGCGCTCGGAACCGTGACAGGAACGATGGCCGCCACGGCTAAGGGCGGCGGCGCGGTCCGCGTGTTCAAGGGCATACCGTATGCTGCGCCGCCGGTGGGCGACCTGCGCTGGCGGCCGCCGCAGCCTGCGGCGCCGTGGCAGGGCGAGCGCATGGCGACGGAATTCGGGCCCGACTGTCCGCAGACCGGCAACATCGGCACGCGCGCGCCGCGCCAGAGCGAGGATTGCCTGTATCTGAACATCTGGTC
>JAQGLQ010000278.1 GCA_028292785.1 Noviherbaspirillum sp.
GTCGACCGCGGCTTTTACGTCGGCGTCCGATGCGGTGGAACCGCCTTTGGGAGGCATGACACCGGCCTTGCCCTGGAAGCCCTTGATTGCGTGTTCGTAGAGGGTGGCGGAACCCTGTGCGATACGCGCCGTCCACGCGGCCTTGTCTCCGACCTTCGGAGCGCCAGCGACACCCGCGCCGTGGCAGGCGACGCATGCGGAGTCATACACCTTCTTGCCTGCATCGGCGGAGGCTACCGCCGGCTGGGCGGCTGCAGGTGCAACGGCAGCGGTTGTTTCGGCAGGAATCGCGGCGGCGGCGGGTGCTGCCGCCTTCATTTCCGGTTCCTTGAATTTCGCGCCCGACTTGTTCGCCATAAGGACCACCGCGGCGGCGACTTCCACGTCGTCCAGTTCAGGATTGCCGCCTTTGGCCGGCATAGCGCGGAGGCCCTTGATTGCATGCGACACCAGGGTGTCGTAGCCCTGGGCGATACGGGCGGACCAGGCGCTTGCGTCGCCGATCTTCGGAGCGCCGGCGGCGCCGCTGTCATGGCATGCCGCGCAAGTCGATTTATAGACGGCGTCGGCGGTCTGCAACTGCTTCGGCGCATTCGCATCCCTGAAGGTGAAGCCTTCGTCGGCGACCGGTTTAAGCCTTGCGGCCACGGCTTCCGGCGTCAGGCTGTCGGAACCGGAACCGGCGGTCGACTCGTTGGCGACATACTGCACCAGCAGGATGATGCAGATGATGGGGATCAGAAAACCCGCAGCGATGGCAGCGATGAGCTGCTTCGGCGTCCTGATCGCGGATTCGTGTTCGTTGTGTGCGTCGCTCATTATTCCCTCAATACATTTTTTGAAACCGGCAGGCGGCTTGCCTGAATTCGGCGTTTTGGTGACCGGCGGCTTCCGATAACCCGAAGCACAACGTCTCGCAAAACCTTTGATTATAGACGTAAATTATATGGCGTGAAACGAAAAGAGCCTTCGTTCGGGGCGCTCCGCCCGCGCGGTTTCCGCGCCATGCAATCGGCCATTCTGCCGCATGCGAATGGGTACGCGTCGCCGCTATCGTTTGTCGAGAGTGGTTTTGAGCCGATTAAAGAAGGATTAAAAGCAGATTAGGTGGCCGCCAAAGTGCAGTTATCCCATTGATATGAAAAGATTTTCACATGTCGCCGTCGCGCTCGGAAAACGATAGGCCCTCGCTTGGGATACGAACCGGTCCACGCTCGGAAAACGCCGGCCGCTCGCTGGAGAAACGCGCCTCCACGCTGGAGCTACGCGAGCCGCCAACGCACGGGAAACGATACATGGCTGGCTATGAACGGCGCAAACCCTCTTTCAATTCAGGTTTCATCCTGCGTGCGGTATCAAAACCGCATGGGAATCCTGTTTCATTCGCTGTTCATCGCTTGGAAAACGATGTTTCAACCGGTTTTTGCAGTGCCGCGCACGCTTGAAATACGATAATCGGCCTATCCATGCTCGAAATACGTGTCCGGACGCCTGCAACGACGTGAATCTGCGAGGATGGCACGCTGATGTGCGCCGGTTTGGCCACGCTTGACGCACGAGCCGGGACGGATCAGGTGCGAACCGTTTCACCGCCACGCTGAAAAAACGATATCGGACAGCGCGTTTCACCGGCTGCGCCGCCTTTGCGGGTGCTTCACGGCCTTTTCCACGCTCGGGAAACGTGCAAATCCGCATCCGCAGCAAAATCGGCACCGGGCCACGCTCGGCAAACGAGTGTGATGCGGCAGACATCGCCACCGAACGCGGACTGCAAAGTTCCGCAGCCACGCTCGAAATACGTGTTTCAACGCTCGAACGATGAATCTCCACGCTCGAAAGACGAGCTTTGCCGTGTTACTTTAAAAAAAGGTCAACGCAGCTGCTGGAAGTCCCATGCCCCCGGTCACAAAACACAAATCCCTGAACGACGCGCTCGCCAAAATCGAGGAAAGCGTCGCCAACAAAAGAAAGTCCGCTTCCAGGCAGGCGCATGTGGCATTGGCCGCCGAATCGCCGTTTCCCCAGCGTGAAGTGGAGGATGTGCTGCGGATCGTGCAACTGCCGCTGTGGGAAAACCAGGTGCGCGGCTTGCCGAACCCGCTGGCGAGATCGGCGCTGTTCACCGTGGCCCGGCAGAATGAACCGCGCCAGCATCTGAAAGAGCGCCCGATCACTTCCGTGAAAGGCGTCGAGATTTTTTATACCGGAGAAGAATTGCGCCAGGACGACGAGGATGTCTTTCTCAATCTGGTCCACCTCGCGCGCAGCCAGCCGCTGGGGCATGAGGTATCGTTCACCGCGTATTCGATGCTCAAGTCGATGGGCTGGCCGACCTCGTCGCCTTCCTACGAGCGGCTGCGCCTGTGCATCCTGCGGTTGACGGCAAATGCGGTCGAGATCCGCTTCGACGCCGGCTCCGGCAAGCGCGGTTACGGCGGCACGCTGGTGCAGGAATTCACGTTCAAGGATGAGACCGATCGCCAGTGGAAAGTCCGTCTCAATCCGAAGCTGATCTCCCTGTTCGGGGCGGACGCATATACCCAGCTCGACTGGCGGCAGCGCCTGAAGCTGCGCTCCCCGCTGGCGAAATGGCTCCATGGATTCTATTTCACGCACCGCGAACCGTTCGGCTACAAGGTGGAAACCCTGAAAGGCTTGTGCGGGTCATCGGCGCAGCAGCTTTATCATTTCCGCAACGGCTTGAAAAAGGCGCTCGATGTGCTGGTAGAGACCGGCTTTCTCAAGTCCTGGCGCATCGATCCGGTCACCGATGTCGTGACGGTCATGCGCGCGACGCGGACGCTCGCGCTGGTGTGAATGTCATTGGCCGGAATCGTCCTCGCGCCGATACTGCAGGAACGCGGTCCGGTACAGCTCGCTTCCGGTAGCGATCCCCAGCTTCAGCCTGATGTTCGTCCGGCATGCGTCGACCGCATCGACCGTGATGCCAAGCCGAGCCGCGATATCGGCGCCTTTAAGTCCCTGGCCGATCAGCCGGAACACCCGCAACTCGGCGGCGCCCAGCGCCACGTTCCGTCCCGATCCATGCTCGACGGACGCGACGGTGTCCGGCATCAGTATCTCCCGCATCTTGTCCGACAGCCATACCTGTCCATCGAGCACGGTCCGCACCGCATGCGAAATCGACTGCGCCGCATGGTTCTTCATCAGGTAGCCGCTGGCGCCGGCGCGCAGGGCGCGCTCCGCGTACAGCAGCTCGTCATGCATCGACACCACCAGCACCCGCGCGCCGGGGGCCTGCGCGTGGAGTTCGCCGATCAGGGATAGCTCCACCGTATCCGACAGGTTCAGATCGAGCAGCACCGCTTTCGGCTGATGACGGCCGGCGAGTTCGAGCGCTTCCACCGGGTTGCCGGCTTCATGAAACACAAATGCGCTGTTCGATTTCCTGAGCAGGGTCGCATAGCCGAGCCGCACCACGGGATGATCGTCGACCAGGAGCAGGGAAATGGCGGCGCCTCGCATATCGTTCATGCTTGCGTGGCCCTGACGGTGGTGCTGCGATCCGCGCCGGCGTCGATCTCCAGCCTGTAATTGATCACCGATGCGCGATAGGCCATGATCCGCATGCCCGCGCCGGAGAGCTGCACCGCGCGCGTATCGTCGCGCTCGGCTTGAAAGCCGACCCCATTGTCGCTGACGGCCAGCACGACTTTGCCGTTCACCTCGTCCAGCCGCACCTTGATCTCCGTCGCATGCGCATGCCGCACCGCGTTGTTCACCGCCTCCTGTGCGAGACGGTAGAGATGGGTGGCCACCGTCGCATCCTCGATATCGACCGGATCGTCAAAATCGAAAACGCAGCGCACCCCGTGCAGCGCCGATACGCCTATCGCCATCTGCTCGAGCGCGGCGCGGAGCCCGGCCCGTCCCGCCGGCACCGGCATCAATCCATGCGCCAGCGCACGCACGCTGCCGATGGCCGCGCTGGCGGTGCGCTCCAGCGCTTCCGCCTGTCCGGCGAGCTCGCCCGACACTGGCCGCAGATTCTCGGACAAGGCCTTGAACGCCAGGCTCATTCCGGTCAGGCGCTGGCCGAGATCGTCGTGCAGTTCGTAGCCGATGCGGCGTCGTTCTTCTTCCAGTCCACGCGCCAGCTCGCGTTCGAGTTCCCTGGACCGGTCGACTTCGCGCCGCAAATCCCGGGTTTGCAGCGCGATCGCCTCCGTCAGTTCGCGGTTGCGCTCCAGCGTATTGCGCGACAAGACGCCAGCCATTCCGAAAAAAAGCAGGCCGCCGACCAGGACCGCGAACGGCAAACTCTTGTCGAGCTCGCCGATCAGATACGCCCTCGGCTCGCTCATCTGAACACGCAGCAGCGCGCCGCCAAAGGGCAGGAGGAAGGACGTCGTCAGCCGGGCGGATGCGGCGGATCCGACCGGCTCGGTCGGGCCGGCATCCGCCTGGCTTGAAAATATCCGCACCGGCTTCTCGTACTCGGCGCCATTGGTCCGGCCGACGGTCTCCGCCTTGAAATCGACCCGGTTGGTCAGGGACGTCGGCAGCGCCTCCTTGAAAAAAGCGCCGACATTAAAGGTCAGTCCCACCGTGCCCGCGAGCCGCATCGCGCCGGCGGCGTCGGTATCGAAGACGCCCAGGCGCACGCCGAGCGAGACCGTCGCCGGCTCGCGCAGCTGCAGGGGAATTCCGGAACTGAGCGGCGCATTCGGCCGGTACTGGGCGGCCGACAGTGGCGGAGAGACCTGCTTGTACAGGCGCGGCGAATGGCTCAGGAGGTTGATTCCGAGGGTGGACAACTCCTGCGGATAGACGCGCGTGATCACCATATGGTCGCTTGCGTCCGGCGGAAGCAGCGGCAGCGGAACGGCCTCGCCGTGTCCCGCGAAATCCTTGCGGTAGCGCTCCAGGAATTGTTCGCGCCCCGAGGCTGGAAAGTATTTTGCGTAGGTCACCCTGCTTACCGCGGGCAGGCGCCTGCGAAGATCGAGGCTGCTCACGTAAGCGCCGAACTGTTTCGGCGTGATGTCCTGTTCGGTGTGCCGGTACAGTCCGGCGATGCCGAACAGGACATCCTCATAACTGCGCAGGCGGGTGGCGATCGAGGTCTGAAAATCGAGCGCATGCATCTGGAACGTGGCGCGCGCCTCCTTTTCGATGCGCGCATCGATGCGCAGCGCAGCCCACGAACTGATCAAACCGCCGCCGACAACGATCAGCCATGGTAACTGCCTGCCGAGATGTCCGATATGAAAATGGCAACCGGAGGCGCGTGAACCGGTCGGCGCGCCGTGGCGGGCGGCATCACTTGGGGAGTGATAGTCACTTGATGACACAACCGGTTCCTTGTCTTCTGCTCCAGGAAATTGCGCCTGGAGGCGTGGCTCTGGAGAAATGCCCGCGCGGCACAGGCATTGGCGGGCATTTTAACAAACAAGGTCGACCCGTCGAATACGACGGTTGCAGTCGCGGTCCGCGCGCCGTCCCGAAAACCTCGGCCGAATCATGGCGATTGAGGTAAAATTCGCCCTGCGCGTCTGTAGCTCAATGGATAGAGTACTGCCCTCCGAAGGCAGGGGTTGCTGGTTCGATCCCAGCCAGACGCACCACCCCGCCGCGCATCCGGTTGCGGCAGCCCTTCCCCGGTAGTCACCCCGAAACCGGTTGCAATTCAAAAAATAATCGTCACAATGGCGCGCGCCGGGCTCGACGAATTCTCTGTCGTCGGACCGATTTTCAAGTTGCCGTGACAGCTGACAAGAGTTCATGCCGACAGACCAGCCACCGCTGCCAAAACCCGCGTCGAGAAACGAACTTCGTTCCACGAAAGGCGGGTTTTCGCCCGCGATGGAACGCGCGTTTCAGGAGGCAATGGATGCGATGCGAAGTCAGCGCCTGCGGCGCTCGGGCCTGGCTGCGCTGGCGGTCTATTCGCTGTTCGCCATTACCGATCAGGCCATGCTCGGCGACACGTATCGGCAGGCATGGGCAATCCGCTTCCTGATCGTGGTCCCGCTTACGCTGGCGTGCATCTTTGGCATCGGCAGGATGCGCGGGCTGATCGGCCGCGAAGTGCTCGTTTCGATCGTGGCGGGCATGGCACCGCTGAGCATCGCGGCGATGATCGCCATGAGCGAAAACGACAATGCGATCCGTTATCAGGCTGCGGTAACCCTGTTTGTATTGTTCGGCAATATCGTGATCACCCCGCGCTTCCGCGATGCGCTCGCGCTCTCGCTGATCATGGGGGTGGCTTCCACCGTCATCGTCGTTTTCATTGTCGATGCCTCGCCCGACGTGAAACTGTTCAACTGGCTGATATTCGTCGTGACGGCCGCAATCAGCCTGATCGCGAACCGTCGCATCGAACAGGACCAGCGGCGTGCATTCCTGGCATCCGCGCGCGAACAGGAACGCAACGATGAATTGAGCCGCGCGGTCGACAAGCTCGGCAAGCTATCCTCGGAAGACCCGCTGACCAATATCGCCAACCGCCGCGAATTCGACCGCCGCCTGCCGCTCGAATGGGGCAGGGCGCGCCGCGACGTACTGCCGCTGGCATTGATACTGGTCGACGTCGATTTTTTCAAGAGTTACAACGATCACTACGGACACCCGGCGGGCGACGCATGCCTGAAAGAGATCGCCGCGATCCTGCGTTCCGTTCCGCAGCGATCAACCGACCTGGTGGCGCGGCTCGGCGGCGAAGAATTCGTGGTGCTTCTGCCCAACACCAACATCAACGATGCGGCCCATCTCTGCGAACGCATGCGCGAAGCGATTCTCGAACTGAACCTGCCGCACGCTTATTCCGCCGCGGCACCTGTGATCTCGGCCAGCTTCGGCGTGGCCGCGATGCTGCCCTCGAGCCACAATGCGCAGTCGCAATTGCTCGAGAGCGCGGATGCGGCCCTGTACAACGCCAAGAAAAACGGGCGCAACCGGGTGGTGATCCACGCCGATTAGGGCCGCCGCGGCTTGACGGAATGGCAAGCCTGCGCCAGCGCCGGTGTCGCTCGAAAACCGGAAGCGCGAGCCGGTATAATCTACCCTCCTGGCAAACTGCCGGACAATACCGTTCCCTCACTGACTCCCCATGCTCGCTTCGCAAAAACAGAAGATCATCG
>JAQGLQ010000312.1 GCA_028292785.1 Noviherbaspirillum sp.
CCGACGACAATGATCTGGTTTTTGCTGGGCTTCATGTTTTCCCTTTTGCTGCGCTTAATCGATGGAGATATTGTTCTTGCGGATGATGTGTTCGGCGCTGATCGAATCGCGCTGCACGATCGCCTGCAACTCGTTCGGCGTGCTGGTGGCTACGTCCAGGCCCTGGGTTTCGAGTGCGCTCTTGACGTCGGGCTGCGCCAGAATCGCGCGCAGCTCCGTGTTCAGCCGCTCCATGATGGGCGCCGGCGTACCCTTCGGCGCCCAGAAGCCGTACCAGATATCGGCATCGGCGCCGCTGATGCCCTGTTCCTGCAGCGTGGGCACCTGCGGCGCCTTGACATGACGGCGCGGGCTGGCCACTGCGAGCGCGCGCAGCTTGCCGCTCTTCACGTGCGGCATGACGACATGCACCGGCACCAGGCTGACGCTGACCTGCCCGGCGAGCAGGTCGGTGAGCGCGCCCGCGCTGCCCTTGTACGGAACGTGCAGCAGCTGGATGTTGGCGATGTCCTTGATCAGCTCCATCGACATGTGCTGCGAAGTCGCGATGCCGGCGGAAGAATAAGTGAGCTTGTCCGGGTTGGCCTTGGCGGTCTTGACCAGTTCGGCGACGCTACTGATTCCGCTGTTCGGATGCGTCACCAGCAGCAGGGTGCCGTAAGCGGCGAGGGTGATCGGCGCGAAGTCCTTCAGCGGATTGTATGAAAGCGAGCGATACAGGTGGGGCGCGACGGCGAGGGTCTTGGCGTTGACCATCAGCGTGTGGCCGTCGGGCGCCGACTTGGCGACCATCTCGGCGCCGATGTTGCCGCTGGCGCCGGCACGGTTTTCCACTACCACCGGCTGTCCGAGGCGCTGCGCGAGTTTCGGGCCGACCGTACGGGCGATGGCGTCGATGCCCGTGCCAGGCGTGTAGGGGACGATCAGCTTGATGGTCTGGGTCGGATAGGTCTGCGCATGCGCCGCGCTGAAAGCCATTGCGCCGAGCGCGAGCGCCGCGACTGTCGCCATGCGGGGTGCCCGCCGGATCGTGCTTGTCATTTTGTCTCTTCCGTTTCTCGTGGTTAACCACTGCTTTTTCACGGCTTCTCGTCGGCCGGTAAATTTTTAGAATGCATTCTATTTTAATCGACAAAATTTTTGCGTACAATAGAATGCATTCTATTTTATGGAGCGATCCATGCCCTTCGATCATGTACAAGACCTGTCGGCCCTGAACACCGCACTGGAGGGCCTGGAGATGCGCGCCGGCTGGAACAAGAAAGAACCATCGCTGTGGGCGGAACCGCGCACCGCTTTCCTGCCGGCGCACTGGAAATGGCGCGATGCGCGGCGCGGACTGTTCCTCGCCTCCGGGATGATTTCAACCGACCTGGCCGACCGCCGCAATCTGTTCATGGTCAATCCCACCGAGGGCAACTACTATGCGACGCTGCGCACTCTGGTCAGCGCGTATCAGATGATCAAGCCCGGCGAGACGGCGCGTTCGCACCGTCATTCGCCGCATGCCTTGCGGCTGGTGCTCGAGACGACGTCCGGCGCTTTCACCGTAGTCAACGGCGAGCGCCTCGACATGGCGACCAATGATGTGGTGCTGACGCCCGGCGACTGCTGGCACGGACATGGCAACGACGGCGGGGAGGATGCTTACTGGATCGATTTCCTCGACGTGCCGCTGGTGCATCTGCTGGAACCGATGTTCTTCGAGCATTTCCCCGACGGCTTCCAGCAGCCGGAATGCGCCAATCAATCGACCGAGATGGTGTTCCGCTGGAGCGATATCGAGCCTCAACTGGCCGCGCGCGTGGCGGCGGCCGGAGCCGCAGGCACCGCGACGCTGGTGCTCGATGCGCCGTCGATGCCGACCACGGAACTCTCGATGACCGGATTGTCGGCCGGCATGCGCAGCGCGCTTGCGCGTTCGACCGACAACCAGATCATTGCGGTGGTCGCGGGTTCGGGCACCAGCACCGTCGGCGACCAGACTTTCCACTGGGAGCGCGGCGACGTGATCGCGATCCCTGGCTGGGCCTTGCATCGTCATCAGGCGGCTGCGGACAGCGTGCTGTTCCGCGTGTCGGATTCGCTGACCCAGCAGAAACTTGGCTATTACCGCGCAGTCGAGCTCGAACCGGCGGGCCCGGCCGCTCCAACTTCCGCATCCTGAGCACAGGTGACGCATGGTGCCGCGCATGCCTGCCCCCCGAACGGGAAAATGAGACGCGCGTCACTGCCGTGACCTGTTATTCTTCGGCGTTTTACGGACCTGCAAGTCCATCGGCGAAGCATTGATACGGAAGAATTGAAATGAGCGATAGTGAAGAAACCAAATCGGTCGCGGCGGTGGAGCGCGCATTTTCGGTGCTGGAAGCGTTCCGTGACGGCGACGCGCTGCTGTCGCTGGCGCAACTGGCCGAGCGCACCGGCCTTTACAAAAGCACGATACTGCGCCTGCTGCTCACCCTCGAACGCCTCGGCTACATAGGCCGCACCGCGGCGGGCGACTATCACATCGGGCCGGCGCCGTTGCGCCTCGGACGCCTGTACCAGAGCACGGTGCGGCCGGAAGGCGTGATCACTCCGGCCTTGCAGAACCTGGTGAACAAGACCGGCGAAAGCGCCAGCTTCCATGTGCGCCTGAACGACCGGCGGCTGTGCCTGTACCGGATCGATTCGCCGCAGATCGTGCGCGACCACTACATGCCCGGCGACGAACTGCCGCTCGACCGCGGGGCCGGCGGCGTCATCCTCACCGCATTCAGCGAACCCTTCGATCCGGCCTATGCGAAGGAGCGCGAAAATCTCGCTGTCATTTCGCGCGGATC
>JAQGLQ010000167.1 GCA_028292785.1 Noviherbaspirillum sp.
TTTTTTGTCTTTGTCTTCCCGGTTACAGAGCGGCCATCTGGTCGGTCGCGTCGGCGCTTTCGCTTGACGCCGATTCGGAATCGTTCGTCGATTCGGCCTTGCGTTCCTGCGGGCGCGGTTTGACAGCCGCCGAGGTAACCGAGGTCGCCGTCACCGGCACTTTCTTGCCCATTGCCACGTCCTTCAAGCGGCGGTATTCGGCGAGTACCTTGGCACCGTAGCCGGAATCGGAATCGAATGCTCCCGCGCCCACATACATCTTCAGGCCGGCTTCGACGGAGCCGCCGCGCGTTACATACTCTTTCAGGATCTGGGAGCCAACCCGGATATTGGCCGCCGGATTCAGTGCTGCCTTCACGCCGCCGTGGTCCTGGAACTTGTCGTGATGAACCTTGGACATCACCTGCATCAAGCCTTGCGCCCCGACCGGGCTTTCAGCGAATGGATTGAACCCCGACTCGATCGCCATCACCGACAGGATCAGCAGCGGATCGAGCTTCATCTCCTTGGCCGTTGCGTAGGCGGCGGACACCAGCATGTCGGTCGCGTCCGCGGCAACCCGGTAGCGCTTGGAAAGCCAGTCGGTTACCCATTGCTGCTGGCGCGACGTGCTGGCGTGCCTGGCGTCGACTTCGCGCACCGCCGCGGCTTCAGTCCGTCCGTTCGATGGCTGGTGCACCGTTGTTCCGGCGGCCAGCGTATAGGGCCGGGCGGACACGTCGGCCGGCGCGGCGTTCGCGAATGGTGAAAGCGACTTGACGCGATCCGCCAATTCCGGCTTCACGAACAGGATACTCAAGGCGCCGATGGCGACGAGCCCGAGCACCATCAACGTGTGATGCGCGGTGGTCAGAAACCCGCTTGCCATGTCACGGACGAACATGGCCCAGGCGGCTGACTGGCTGGCGCCGCGCCGGGCAAAGGTCGACGTTGCCGTATAAAACCGATTAATCATTGATCCTCCTGATTTTCAGAGCAGCAAACAACCAGCCGCGTGTATCCGCAGAGCTGGCTGAAGCGTCATGAGTCAGAACAATATCCATCACCGCGCGTAGCGACGTATGACGGACTCGAATGCTTGCAGATGGCTGGTCGGGCGATTCTGGCGACGACGCAGCGGCAAACAGTTTTCGGGGTAAGGCAGAAGCCTTCTGAAAACAATCCTTAAAATGTCTGGTGGGGCCCCGATCCCCGTGAACGATGAAAGCTTGCTAACCAGTTTTGTGCTGGTATTTCATCAAGTTGGGCCGATTCTAAGTGGCTCGTTTATATCAAGTCAATACTATCAAATCGATTTGTTATTACTTTTAAATCTTTAAATCCGCTGCATCGCAACAGAAAGCTAAATAAATCAACAGGTTGGGGATATACCTTAAACTATCGCCCGCTTGTAAAACTTTGCGAAAAATCATGAAATACTTCGATCTGCGTGACTTTATTTCCCAGCTGCAAAAAATGGGCGAATTGAAACGTATTGCCGTCCCGGTTTCGCCTGTACTCGAAATGACGGAGATCTGCGACCGTACGCTCAGGGCCGAAGGCCCGGCGCTTCTTTTTGACAATCCCGTGGGGCAAACCATTCCCGTTCTGGCGAATCTTTTCGGCACTACCCGGCGCGTTGCGCTGGGAATGGGGGCCGACGATATCGGCGAACTGCGCAAGATCGGCCACCTGCTGGCCACATTGAAGGAGCCCGAACCGCCCAAGGGCATCAAGGAACTGATGGGATTGGGATCGATGGTAAAGGCGCTGTGGGACATGGCGCCGAAGGAGACGCGCTCCGCGCCATGCCAGGAAATCGTCTGGGAAGGCAACGATGTCGACCTCGCGCGCCTGCCGATCCAGCATTGCTGGCCCGGCGACGTGGCACCTCTGATAACCTGGGGCCTGGTCGTGACCAGGGGCCCGCACAAGAAGCGCCAGAATCTCGGCATCTATCGCCAGCAAGTCATCGGGCGCGACAAGGTGATCATGCGCTGGCTGGCGCATCGGGGTGGGGCGCTGGACTTTCGCGAGCATGCCATCGTGCATCGAGGCCGACCGTATCCGATCGCGGTCGCTCTGGGTGCCGACCCGGCCACCATCCTGGGCGCCGTAACGCCGGTACCCGACAGCCTGTCGGAGTATCAGTTCGCCGGCCTGCTCAGGGGCAGCCGCACCGAATTGGTCAAGGCCATCGGCAGCGATCTGCGGGTTCCCGCTTCAGCCGAGATCGTGCTCGAAGGGCATGTCTATCCCGACGAGTCACATCCTTCCGGTTACGAGCACGCGCTCGAAGGCCCCTTCGGCGACCATACCGGCTATTACAACGAGCAGGACTGGTTTCCGGTTTTCACTATCGATCGCATCACGATGCGGCGCGAGCCCATCTATCATTCGACCTATACGGGCAAGCCGCCCGATGAGCCGGCGATCCTGGGCGTCGCGCTGAATGAAGTGTTCATTCCGCTGTTGCAGAAGCAGTTTACGGAGATCACGGATTTTTATCTGCCCCCCGAAGGCTGCAGCTACCGGATGGCCGTGGTGCAGATGAAAAAAGCCTATCCCGGCCATGCCAAGCGCGTGATGTTCGGCGTATGGAGCTTCTTGCGACAATTCATGTACACCAAGTTCATCGTGGTGGTGGATGAAGACGTCAATATCCGCGACTGGAAGGAAGTGATCTGGGCCATTACCACGCGCGTCGATCCGGTACGCGATACCACGCTGGTGGACAACACGCCTATCGATTATCTCGATTTCGCATCGCCGGTCAGCGGATTGGGAAGCAAGATGGGTATCGACGCGACCAATAAATGGGAAGGTGAAACCAGCCGCGAATGGGGCCGGACGATCGTGATGTCGGACGACGTCAAACGGAAAGTCGACCGCATCTGGCAAGAGCTCGGACTGTAAAAGAAGCAGCGGCCCGGCCGCTTTGCTGTTAAAATTCCGCTCGGCGGGCCCCTACGCATTGCGGCATGGCCAACCTGGTCAGGTCGGGAACGAAGCAGCCACAGCTATTTCCCGCAAGTGCCGTAGACAAGGCTCGCCTCTTATCTTCTTGCCATTCTTCATTCTTCTTGTCATCCCCGTGTTTCAGGCAGGCCATGCGCGTTCCAGGATGCTCGCATGGAAAGCACCCGCACCGAGCGTCCCATAGACCCGGCCGGATTCCGGATCGGCGCGGCTTGCGATGAATGCGTCGGCGACTGCGGCAGGCGAGTGCCGCAGCATCAGGGTTCCCTGCACGGCAAGCACCAGTCGCTGAACGAAGCGCCGCGCAAGCAGTTCGCGCTGCTCAGGCGGCATGCCCATGTCGCGCCGCAGTGATTCGATCATTGCGCCGAGTTCGACATGCCCGGCCGCCGTTTCGCTCAGCCCGTCCAGCAGTTGCAGGAATGCTTCCGGCTCGCGTTCGATTGCCCTCAGTACATCCAGGCACATGACATTGCCCGAACCTTCCCAGATGGAATTGACCGGGGCTTCCCGGTACATCCTTGGCATGGGCGTGTTTTCCACGTAGCCGTTGCCGCCCCAGACCTCCATGCATTCGCCGGTGAATTCAAGGGTGCGCTTGCAGATCCAGAATTTCGCGGCGGGCGTCACGATGCGGCGCCAGGCGCGCTCGACCGGGTCGCCGGGCGCATCGAATGCCCGCGCCAGGCGCAGCATCAGCACGGTCGCCGCTTCGCTTTCGACAGCGAGGTCGCACAGGACATTGCGCATCAGCGCGTGTTCCGCGAGATGCCGCCCGAATGCCATCCGGTGCCGAGCATGATGGATGGCCAGCGCCAGCGCGTGGCGCATGAGGCCGGCGCTGCCGATCACGCAGTCGAGCCTGGTATGGTTCGCCATCTCGATGATGGTAGGGATGCCGCGTCCTTGGTCGCCGACCATGACGCCCCAGGCATCCTGGAATTCGACCTCGCCGCTGGAATTGGAGCGGTTGCCCAGCTTGTCCTTCAGCCGCTGCAGCTGCACCGCGTTCCTGGCGCCGTCCGGCCGCCAGCGCGGCACGAAGAAACAGGACAGGCCCGCGTCGGTGCGCGCCAGCACCATGTGCGCATCGCACATCGGCGCCGAGAAAAACCATTTGTGGCCGGTCAGCGCATAGTGCGCGCCGCGCCCTTCGCCGTGAATCGGGCGCGCAGAAGTGGTATTGGAGCGCACATCCGA
>JAQGLQ010000333.1 GCA_028292785.1 Noviherbaspirillum sp.
GATGGCGAAAGGTCGGCCTCGCTATCGATGTCGCGCAGTATCCCGTGATCGTCGACGACGACTTCTCTGACGGGGCAGGCTTTCAGCAGGCTGCGTGCGCCCTGATCGCCGTTCAATTCAAGAAGCCGCGGCAAATGGACGCGGCTGAATGCAACCGGATTGCCGCGCCGTCCCTGCACCGCGGGTACCGCAATGTCCGCTCCATCGCGAATGGCTTGAACCAGGGCGGCAATGGTGGCGGGCTGCACGAACGGCATATCGCCAAGCGCGATCACCCAGCCGGCCGCGTGGGGCGCCCGGGACAACGCATGGACCAGCGACTCGCCCATGCCGTTTTCCGCGGTCGAGCATTCGGTGACCTCGCAGCCATGCGTCAGCAATTCACGGGCAACCGCCACGGCTCCGGGACGCACCACGGCGATCACATCGGGTAAGGCTGCGCGCAGATTTCTGGCGGACGCGACGACCACGAGTTCGCCGGTGTCCAGCGTCTGCAGCAGTTTGTTTTTCGCGCCGGTCGGGTCGAAACGCGCGCCTTTGCCCGCTGCCAGCAGTATGCCGACAAACTTGTCCGCTCCTTCGGAGAGATCAGGCATTGACGTTCACCACCAGCCGGCCACGCACTTTTCCGCCGACGATGTCGGATGCCTTATCCAGCGCTTGCGCCAACGTGATCTCCTGCGTGATTCGCTCCAGCTTTCCGGCATCGAGATCGGTGGCGAGCTTCTGCCATGCCGCGAGACGTTTCGCTTTCGGCGCCATGACGCTGTCGATGCCGATCAGGCTAACGCCGCGCAAGATGAATGGCGCGACCGATCCCGGCAGATCCATTCCCTGCGCCAGTCCGCATGCGGCGACCGTGCCGCCATAACGCGTTTGCGCGAGCGCGTTGACCAGGGTATGGGAACCGACCGAGTCAATCACCGCGGCCCAGCGTTCCTTCTGCAAGGGCTTGCCGGGAGCCGCCAATTCCGTGCGATCGATGATGTCGGCCGCGCCGAGCGACTTCAGATACTCGGCTTCGCCCAGCTTGCCGGTCGAAGCGATGACGCGATAACCCCATCCCGACAGGATGGAGATCGCAACGCTGCCGACGCCGCCCGATGCGCCGGTGACGAGAACCTCTCCACTGTCCTTCGTCACGCCGCGCTCCTCGAGCGCCATCGCGCATAGCATCGCCGTATAGCCGGCGGTGCCGATCGACATGGCGGTTCGGGCTGACATGTCATGGGGGCGCGGAATGAGCCACTCGCCTTTCAGCTTCGCGCGTTGCGCCAGGCAGCCCATGTGGATCTCGCCCACGCCCCAGCCATTGAGAATGAAGCTGTCGCCCACCTTCCAGTCCGGATGCGAGGATGCGATGACTTCGCCCGCTCCATCGATGCCCGGCACCATCGGCCACTTGCGCACGACCGGCGACTTGCCGGTGATGGCAAGCCCGTCCTTGAAGTTGATAGTCGAATATTCGATGCTTACCGTCACGTCGCCATCGGCCGGCAACCGAGCGTCATCGAGCAGAGCAAGCCTGGCGTCGGTCGAACCGTCTTCTTTCTTGTTGAGGACAATCGCATTGAACATTTGAAAGCTCCCGGGAATGAAGCCCGATTATAGTTCGCGGCGATGAAGCCTGTTCGATGCGGGGCAAGGCGGTGGTATGTTGTCAGGCAGCCTGCATGCCGCCTGACGAATCATTTGACGGCAGCCAGTTTTTCTTCAAGTGCCTTCGCATCGATGGCGCCCGGAATGCGCGTGCCATCGGCAAAGAAGATGGTTGGCGTGCCGGTGATCTTCAGCTTCCGTCCAAGTTCGAACACCTTCTCGTTGGGCGTAGTGCAACTCGCAGCAGCCACGGCGGGCGCCTTGCCATTCAACATCCACTCGTCCCATGCCTTGGCGCGATCCGGAGCACACCAGATATTCTTCGACTTGACGGCGGAATCCTCCGAAAGGATGTTGTACATGAAGGTATATACCGTCACGTTATCCATTTCAGCCAGGGTCTGACGGAAGCGTTTGCAGTAGCCGCAGTTCGGATCTTCAAACACGGCGATGACGCGCTTGCCATTGCCTTTTACCATTTTCAGTGCCGAATCCAACGGCAGATCGGAGAACTTGATCTTGGTGATTTCATCGATGCGCGACTTGGTGTAATCCTTGTGCGTCTTGGCGTCGAGTATGCGTCCCACGAACAAGTAGTCGGCCTTGGCATCCGTGTACAGGATGTCGCCGCCGATACGCACTTCATACAGGCCCGAGTAAGGAGTCTTGGTGATCGAATCGACTTTCGTGCCTTCTCCCAGCCGGGTCTCGATCAGTTTCTTGATCGAGGCTTCCTGAGTCTGGGCGGATGCGCCTGCCGCACCGAATGCCAAGAGGGCCGCAGCCGCAATGCTCAATAGTTTCATTCGTTTTTCCAGTATCAATGTGGTGCTGATTAATTTTTGCCGAATGCGTGGAGCATCAGCCTGCGCTTGATGAACGGCAAACTGTCAACCAGATTCATACCGAGATTGCGTACGACCTTGAGCGGTTCGAAATCGCTGGCAAACAAACGTTCCAGCCCATCGGTTGCCAGTTGCATCGCCAGGATATCTTCCTTGCGCGCGCGGGCATAACGGCCCAGCACGCGCGCATCGCCGCAATCCCGATAAGGATCGCGCTTCTTGAGCACTTTCAGCAGCATTGCAATATCGGCAAAGCCCAGATTCATTCCATGCCCCGCGAGAGGATGAATCACATGCGCCGCATCGCCGACCAGCGCCACCCGCGGCGCGGTGATCGCATGAGGACGAATGAGCGCCAGCGGAAAATCCTTGACCACCGGAGGATCGAGCGGCCGCAGGCTGCCGGGATCTCCCGCGATTTCAGCGACGCGTTCGGCGAGGCGCGACAGCGGCTGGGTCAACAGCGTCCCGGCCAGGGCCTCCGGTGCCGACCATACCAGCGACAGACGGTTACCCGGCAAAGGCAGCAGCGCGACGATACCCTCCGAAGCAG